>JANOKK010000068.1:0-2484 GCA_031419255.1 Betaproteobacteria bacterium | reverse complement strand
TCGCCTGAGCCCGCGCGCTTCAACGCCTCCGCAATATCGCGCCCCATGACAAATTGCTCGGCCATCAATTTCATGCCCTGCCGGAGCGCAGTACGCACGATTGGCTCGCCCGCGCGACCGGCCAGTCGGGTGAGCCAGCCGCCGACATCGGCAAAACTATCCACCGTCGGTGCCACCAGCTTGCCGGTGAGCATCATCCCCCAGGTGCCGGCATTGACCAGTAATGAATCGGATGCGCCGAGGTGTTTTTTCCAGTCGCCTTGCGAAAACTTATCCTTGATGAGCTTGTCGGCGGTCGCCGCATCGGGAATCCGCAATAGCGCCTCAGCCACACACATCAGCAGCACGCCTTCCTGCGTGGACAGGTCGTATTGCGTCAGAAAGGACTGCATCCCTGCATGTTCGCGTTGCCTGCCGCGCACGGATTCGACCAGCCGTCGCGCGGTCGTATCGACCAGTGCATTTTTATCGGCGCTGAGTGTCGCGGTCGGCAGCAATGTCGCGAGAACACGCGATTCATCGGCGAGAAACACATCGCGCAAAGGCGAGAAAGTGGGGAGCATGTGAGATACGCGCAAGAAGGGGTGCGCGCATTATCTCAAATGGCGGAAACGGCGTGCGGTTTGATTTGGGCGATGGACGCGCGCCCATTTGTCCGGGCGAACGGTACTCGATTAAGCCGACTGCGCCTCCTGGGCGGCCTGCGAGGCGATCTCCGCATGCACGACCGCCATATCGATCTCCAGCGATTTCTGCACGACCTGTTCAAACCCCGCCTTGGGCAACATTCCCGCCTGCGAAAAAATGATGACTTTTTCGCGGAACACCATCAGCGTCGGGATCGAGCGGATATTGAACGACGCGCCGAGTTCCTGCTGATCCTCGGTATTGAGTTTGGCGAAGACCACGTTCGGATATTGCTCGGACACGGCCTCGAACGTGGGCGCAAACATGCGGCACGGCCCGCACCACGGTGCCCAGAAATCGACGATGACAACGTCGTTGTTTTCGATCGTTGCGTTGAAATTTTCTTGTGTCAGTTCGATGGTGGCCATGGGAGGTTTCCGTTTCAATAAAAAGATTTGTCGTCAAGCGATGACTAATCTTACGGGATCGAGTCTATTTTTCCAGCAGCGCACGCAGCATCCACGCGGTTTTCTCGTGCACTTGCATGCGCTGCGTGAGCAAATCAGCCGTCGGCTCGTCGCTGGCTTTGTCAACGACCGGAAATATTTTTCGCGCGGTGCGCACCACCGCTTCCTGGCCTTCGACCAGCAAACGAATCATCTGTGTCGCCTCGGGCACACCTTCGGTTTCTGGAATCGACGAGAGCTTGGCGTATTCCTTGTAGGTGCCCGGTGCCGGGAATCCCAGCGCGCGGATGCGTTCGGCAATCATGTCCACCGCCAACGCCAGTTCGGTGTATTGCGTCTCAAACATCAAGTGCAGAGTCTGGAACATGGGGCCTTTAACGTTCCAGTGAAAGTTGTGGGTTTTTAAATAGAGCGTGTAGGTATCCGCCAGCAGCCGCGCGAGGCCATCGGCGATTTTTGCACGATCTTTTTCATTGATGCCCAGATTGACCGGCATGCCGCCCGATGATTTCTTTGCCATGTTTCATCTCCTTGAATTTTTGCATTGATGCAGTTTGCTTGTCGATTGCCCGCCACGCCAATGAATAGTTGCAATTGAAACCATTGAGCGAATCAATGGGTCAACTTTCCGGCAATCGACATTGTCTATCCCAGCTTGACGATGGTTTGCGCGAGCCGCGCACCCAGCCCGCTCAACATTTTTTTCGCGCGCTCGTTGGTCATGACACCGTTTTCATCGAACGCTTTGCCAACCCCCGGCACCGCCACCACCGGCAACATGAATACGCCAAGATTGGACAAGATGTACGAAACATGCGGCAGCGCGCGGATGGTGCCGAAGCCGCCGTTCGAGGCGCCCATCAAGGCGCCGATTTTTTCTTCGAACGGTGCGTTGCCACTCTCACCCTTTCCCTTGCCTATATCCTGCGACAGCCAATCGATGGTGTTCTTCAATAGCGGCGTGAGCGACGCGTTGTATTCGGGGCTCGCGATCAATACGCCATTGGCCGCCATCATCAATTTGCGCAGTTCCCGCATGGCATCCGGTACGCCGTGTTCGGTATGCCAATCGGCGTTGTAAATCGGCATTGGGTAGTCGGCCAGATTGACGACCGTCACGGTCGCACCTGCGTCGCGTGCACCGGCGACAGCGACCTCCAGCACTTTGCGATTCCAGGAATCTTTGCGGCTGCTGCCGGCGAAGGCGAGGATATTTGCGGTGGTCATGTTTTGCTAATTTCCGTGAAATTGTTGCGTGAATATTATTGTCATCCCCGGATCAAGTCCGGGGATGACACAGGGATGTTCCGTTGACTTCAGGTTTCCGCCAGCGTCCCCATCTGCCCGCTGTGATACGCGCGCTCGGCCTGCCGCACCTGCTCGATCGAGT
>JANOKK010000067.1:0-2729 GCA_031419255.1 Betaproteobacteria bacterium | reverse complement strand
CTTCGATTCACGCGCGCGCGTTTCATGCAGCACGAGGAGCTTTCCAATCTGCTATTGGATATTCGCCGCGCGGCGATTGTCGGCATTTTGCTGATGGGTTATTTCTACTATCTGCTTGCCGGCGAAGCCTATGCGTTGGTTTCCATCGGCCTGATCTCGTTTGCAGCGGTGGCGCAATTCGCGCCCGTGGTGATTGGTGGCATGTATTGGCGAAACGGCACGCGCGCAGGGGCATTGGCGGGCTTGAGCGCCGGCTTTCTGGTGTGGGCGTACACATTGATGATTCCGGCGTTCGCGCAATCGGGATGGTTGTCGGCCTCGATGATCGAGCAAGGCCCGTATGGCATTGAATTGTTGAAGCCACGTCAATTGTTCGGATTGAAAGGACTTGACCAAACCACGCACGCGATGATCTGGAGTATGTTGGCCAATATCGGCGCGTATGTGCTGGTGTCGTTATCGAGCCGGCAAAGTGCGGTCGAACGCATTCAGGCGACATTGTTCGTGGACGTGCTGAGCCAGACTGGCGAGCGCACCGGTTTCTGGCGAGGCACCGCGTCGGCCTCATCGCTGCAAACGCTGGTGGGGCGTTTCCTCGGTCCGGCCCGCGCGGCGGAATTGTTCGATGCCTATGCGCGCTCGCGCGGTGTGGCAGCGGCCGACGAGCTCGATGCCGATGCGCGGCTGGTACGCTTCGCGGAAATCCAATTGGCGGGTGCCATCGGTACGTCGAGCGCACGCGCAATGGTTTCCTCGGTGGTGCAGGAAGAGCCGCTCGGCGTTGACGAGGTGATGGCGATCATCGATGAAGCCTCGCAGGCGATCGCGTACAGTCAAAAGCTTGAAGAAAAACAATCCGAACTGGAGGCCGCCACGCGCGAATTGCGTGACGCCAACGCGCGATTGCAGGAACTCGATCGCTTGAAGGACGATTTCATTTCCACCGTCACGCATGAACTGCGCACACCGCTGACCTCGATTCGCGCATTCTCGGAAATCCTCCACGACAATCCCGAGTTGGACAAAGACGAGCGCGCCAAATTCCTCGGCATTCTGGTCAAGGAATCCGAGCGCCTCACGCGACTCATCAATCAGGTGCTCGATCTCGCCAAACTCGAATCGGGCGCTGCCGAGTGGCAGAATGTGACGCTGGACTTGCGCGAGATCGTCGCCGATGCGGCTGAAACCACCAGTCAATTGTTCAAAGTGAAAAACGTGAAACTTGAGTTGCACCTTCCTAATGCCCCTGCGCCGGTGATTGCCGACCGCGACCGCTTGATGCAGGTGATGCTGAATCTGCTCACCAATTCGATCAAATTTTGCGAAGCCGACCGCGGTGAAGTCCGTGTGACCGTTTCGCATGGGCAGGATGTCGTGCGTGTCGATGTGCGCGATAACGGCGTCGGCATCGCGCCGGAAAATCAGGAATTGATATTCGAGAAATTCCGTCAGGTCGGCGATGCATTGACCGAGAAGCCGCCCGGCACGGGGCTCGGCCTTGCCATTTGCCGACAGATTGTTGTTCACTTTGGCGGTCGGCTGTGGGTTGAAAGCGCGCAATCAAGGGGTGCCACATTTTCATTCTCGTTGCCGCTGACTACGACGGCGGCAACCTGATGCGCGCACGCGTCTTGATCGCCGAAGACGAGCCCGAGATCGCGATGTCGCTGGAATTTTTGTTGCAGAACGACGGCCACGAAACCTGCATTGCCCGCGATGGCGACGATACCTTGGAAGCGTGGCGAAGGTTCGAGCCAGACCTGATTGTGCTCGATGTCATGTTGCCGAAGTTGAACGGTTTGGACGTTTGCGCTGCGATCCGCGCAGAGACTCTGCGCAAGCAGCCGAAAATCCTTATGGTCACCGCGCGTGGCAGCGCTACCGATATTGCTCGCGGCAAACGCGCGGGTGCCGACGCGCACCTGACCAAACCATTTTCGACCCAGGAATTGTTGGGCGAAGCGCGGCGCTTGCTCGACATAAAGAGTTCGCAAGATGCCGTCTGATCAAATCGCGGTGGACATCGAGCCGACGGTCTATGTGGTGGATGACGATGCGTCGATCCGCGAATTGCTTGCATGGTTGATGAAGACCAACGGCCTCACGGTGGCGACATTTGCCAACGCGCTGCACTTCCTGCGCGCTTATAAGTCGGATTCGCCGGGTTGTCTCTTCGTTGATCTTTATATGCCCGGCATGAGCGGGCTCGAGTTGCAGCACTATCTGATCGAGCACGACATCCTGATGCCGGTGATTTTTCTGTCCGCGCGCGCGGACGTGGCCAAGGCGGTGGCGGCGGTCAAGCATGGTGCGATCGATTTTATCGAGAAGCCGTTCGACTACAAAAAGATTGTCGCGCTCGCCCACGATGGCTTGTCGCGCGACAAAATGCTGCGCGCCTCGCGCGGCAACCTCGATGCAAAGCATGCCCGCCTCGCCTTGCTCACACACCGCGAACGCGAAGTCATGCAACTGGTGGTCGCAGGAAAAATCAATCGCATCATCGCCGAAGAATTATCGATCGGCGTGAAAACGGTGGAAGCACACCGCGCGAATATAATGGAGAAGCTTGAGGTTCACTCCGTTGCGGAGTTGGTGCAGATCGGGATGCAGCCTTGGGCGAAATGATTTCGCGTGCCCGCCGCGCCGGTGGTCAATCTCCTTATTTGGCGAGCTTCTCCAGCCACTTTCCTGCTGTGACGCCCGCCAAATGGCGATCTTCAATTTAT
>JANOKK010000066.1:0-8218 GCA_031419255.1 Betaproteobacteria bacterium | reverse complement strand
TCGAGGAATTCGCGGCCGATCCGATGGTGAAGGACAAATTATTCGCGCTCGATATTGCCGAGTTCAAGCCTTTCTACGATGGTTTCATCGCTCGGCCACCGGTCACTGTGGGCAGTGTTGCCGGCCCCGCTTCGGCCTTGAACGCGCTCAATTGGCTCGCCGGTTGCTGGTTCGGTCGCAGCGGCAACAATGAATTCCGCGAACACTGGATGCGTCCGTCGGGCGGGATGATGATGGGCATGGGGCGCACGATGTCCGGCGGCAAGGTGGTATCGCATGAAACGATGCGCATTGAATTGGACAATACCGGGATACCGGTATTCGTGGCAAAGCCGTCGGGGCAATTGGAGGCAAGTTTCAAACGCGTCAAATCGGACGAGAAAAGCATCGAATTTGAAAACCCGATGCACGATTTTCCGCAGCGGGTGAAATATCAGTTGAATCTTGAAGGTGGTTTGGATGCGCGCATTGAAGGAAATTTGAAGGGCCGCGAGGCGCGGATCGATTTTCCGATGCGGCGGGCGAGTTGCGAATAGGGTGGAGAATTGGCGGACAGGTCCGCCCTACGAAGCGTTGCCGATTCGTAGAGTAGGGCGGACTTGTCCGCCAATTTGCTCACCGAATTCGACGTTGCTCGCGCGTTCTGTGAACGCCCAATCACCCGTATATTTTCTGCTTGCCAAAAAGCGATGATAGGTGGAATGAGGCCAATCGCCGACGCATTTCGCGAGACCATGTTTGACCGGATTCCACTGAATATAGTCGGCATGCGCGACAAAATCGGCGTCGTCGCGGATCTGATGTTCCCAGAATCGCCGCTGCCAAAATTTGAATTCGCCCTTTGCGATTTGCCCCGGCATCAATAATGTGTGATTGATGAGGTGTCGGCAGGCGCGAGAGGTTTGTCGTTTGATTTTTGACCAGCGTTGCGAAAAATCTGCGTCGCCCGGTGGCAGTGTCCATATGGCGTGAAGATGATCAGGCAAAAGTACCCACGCCTCGATTTGAAATGGCAATAAATTGTGTGCGTCATGTATCGCGTTGCGGAGTGCGGCACGCGCGCATTCGATTTGAAACAGAGATTGTCGTTGGTGGGTGACCACGGTAAAAAAATAGGTCGCGCCGGGCGTTTTTGCGCGCCGATAGTTCGACATGGGATTTTATGTCGGTCGTAGGGGAGAAAAAGGCGTGTGTGGCGGAAAAGTCCGCCCTACGATGTGTAAACGGGTGAAGTATCTCGTCGCGACAAGATTCTTCGCTTTGCTCAGAATGACAGGTAATGAGGCGGCGACTACATCGTGCGAACCACGCCCACTACCAATCCCTCGATATCCAACTCCGCTTTATCGAGGTTCACGACAATCGGCAGGAAATCGGGATTCTCGGCGATCAGGAATGCTTGACGGCCCTTCAGTTTCAACCGTTTGACGGTGGCGTCGCCTTCAACCCGCGCCACCACGATCTGCCCGGTGCGTGCCTGCGTGGTTTTGTGAATCGCGAGCCAATCGCCATCCATGATACCGATGTCCTTCATGCTCATGCCCGCGACTTTCAGCAGGTAATCGGCTTTGGGTTTGAACATCAACGGGCTGACCGGATAGCGACCGACGACATTTTCCTGTGCGAGGATCGGCGAGCCAGCGGCGACTTTGCCGATCAGAGGCATGCCGCCTTCTTCATCGTTGACGGCTTCCGAGCCCATCGCGCCGCCTTCGCGGATGCGGATGCCGCGCGAAGAGCCAGCGAGCATCTCGATGGCACCTTTGCGTTCAAGCGTTCGCAAATGTTCTTCAGCGGCGTTCGGCGAGCGAAAGCCGAGGGCGCCACACATTTCGGCGCGGGTGGGCGGCATACCGTTCTCGGCGATCCAGGCTTTGAGAAAGGCGAGTATTTCCTGCTGTCGTACGGTGAGTTCGTTCATAACTGTCTTTTTATACAGTTTTCGGAAAAAAAGCAAGTATTTGTGCAAATAAAATTATTGGCGTCCCCGGACTTGAGCCGGCGATGGCATTTGCATGTTGGACAATTCTTCCCGATTGCGCCGGCGTTGAAAGGAACTCGACGCGCTCGAAGCCCCGCCACAAAATCCACAATCGAGAATGCTATTCTGTGACCTTCCATTTCTCGTCCGCGCTGGAACATGACACTCAAACTTTTCCTTTCACCATTGATCGCCGTTCTGCTCGCCAACTTTACGGCGACGCTCTTTGCCGCCGAACTGCGCGCAGGCCCCATGGCCGGTGCCTCATACATGCGCGGCGCGAAATTGTGGATGCAGGCGAGCGGCCCGGCCAATGCCGTAATCGAATACTGGGATTTGAGTGCGCCGAAAAAAATTCTGCGCACCGCGCCGCTTGTGTTGCGCGAGGATGAAGACTACGTCGGCCAATTCACCATTTCCACATTGGAGCCGGGCCGCACGTATGGCTACCGCGTGAAACTCGATGGACGCGAAGCCAAGCTGCCGCAATCGCTGATTTTCCGCACGCAAGCGCTATGGCAATGGCGCGGCAATGCGCCCGACTGGAAGCTCGCCTTCGGCAGTTGCGCCTACACCAACGAGGTCGCCTACGATCGCCCCGGCAAGCCCTACGGCGGACCTCCGGAGGCGATGAAAATCTACGATGCCATCGCGAATCAAAAGCCGGACATGATGTTGTGGGGCGGCGACTATTTGTATTTGCGCGAAGCCGATTGGGATCACGAAGGTGGACTACGGTACCGATGGAAACATGACCGCGGTATTCCGCAAGTACAAAACCTGTTGCGCACCGGCCATCACTTCGCGATCTGGGACGATCACGAATTCGGGCCGAATAACGGGAACTCCAGCTATCCGCTGAAGGGCGAAGCGCTGAAATTATTCAAGCGCTATTTCGCCAACCCGAGCTACGGCCTACCCGAGACGCCCGGTACGTTCGGCAACTTTCTTTTCAACGATGCGGAAATTTTCCTGACCGACAATCGCTACTACCGCGACAGCGACCGCCTCATCGCGGAAGACAAATCCATGTTGGGTGCGGCGCAAATGCGCTGGCTGAAAAATGCGCTGCTGGCCTCAGTCTCGCCGGTGAAAATTATCGTCATGGGTACCCAGGCCACCAACGCGGCCAACACTTACTACGAGGGCTGGAATAATTTTCCGAAAGAGCGCGCAGACTTTCTGAAATTTCTGGTTGATCACAAAATCGACGGCGTCATACTTCTTTCCGGCGACCAGCACTACACGGTTCTTCTTAAAAACGAACGCCCCGGTACTTACCCGTTGTATGAGTTGACATGTTCGGCGTTGACTTCAGGCGGCCACTCCGACGATAGTGCCACCAAAGCGAACACCGATATCGTACCCGGTACATTCACTGCGGCGCGCAATTTTTGCACCATCGATTTCAGCGGCCAGGGGAAGGAGCGAAAATTATCGATCCGCAGTATTTCCGCCGAGGGAAAACAATTCTGGGAAAAGGAACTTCCGTTGTCGGCGCTGCAGGGGCCGAAGTAGTCGCGGATTCTTCCGGCACACGCTTTTCCGCTATTGCCCGAAACTCTCGCGTCGCCGAAGGGCTCACGGGCCGAGCAATTTTTGAAGAGAATGAGTGGCTTTGCCTGCGCATCGGCAAGCTTTGCATTGCGCTCCTCAAGCCAGGCTTTGTCGGTGGCCAGTGTCTCCTTCGCAAGGCCGAGCATGCGTTTGACTTCGGCCGACTGCGGCCCGCGTGCGCACCATGCCTTCGGCGGACAGGGTCGCCTTGAATGCGGATTCGTTAAGCGGAAACCGCGACGACGGTATCTTGAATTTCTCCAGCGCCAACGCGTATAGCCTGACGGCCTGGTCATACGGAAACTTGATGGGCTCATCCCATGTGACCTGAGCCGCGTCACAGATGGACTTCACATCGGCTGGCGTGAAACTTTCCTTTGGCTTGGCGGCGGCATGATGCAAATCTCCCGTGCGAAGAAAGTGTTCTACTTGGCCTAGCGACCCAGCTGAGCGGCGGCCAGGCAAGCCGGAGGCTTTGTCTGGTAGCCCATCCGCTCGAGCGCGTTGTCAGGCGTCACCTTACCGCGAGGTGCCATCCCCATCCCTACCGTTCGTAGAACTTCTTTACGGTGTCCGCTGCGACCTGCTGAAGGAACGTGGCCGTATCCCTGTCTATTTTCCCGGAGTAATCGTACTTGTTGCCGACGGGCGACTTGCCGTAGACGCTTGCATAGACGGTACAAGCCGCAAGATAGGTGCCGATGAGATCCGGGTGAGTGCCGTCGTCTTTGTGCAGTTTGATGCCGGGCTTGCGCCGGTAGGCTTCTTCGAATGCGAGGCCTACTGGAATGACCAGCGCGCCAATCTCGTTTCCGACGGAAACGTAAAGATCTACCGTCAACCCAATATTCTCCGGCTTTGCCTGTTCATGCGGACTGACATAAGCATGCGTCAGGTAGAGGGCGGTCTTTCCACCGCGCGCGGCAATTATCTTGTTGTACTCGATCGCTTTCTCTCTGAACCGCGCCCGCCTCGCTGCTGAAAGTGGTTCGCCGGCACCACCCTGCAGAATCACCAACTGGAATGGCTCCTTGACGCCGATGTTTCCGGGTTTGGTGAGATGGTCGATATTGTGATGCGACAATTCAGAGCCGCCAATGGTGGCTGACTTGATGGTGCTTGTCAGCAGCTTCTTTTCCATACTTGGGTCGCCCGCCCAGACCATGCGGCGCACATGGTTCTGTACGCTGTCACCATAGTACAGGTAGCTGTTGCCGACGAACAACAGCCGAGTGGGCGTATCCACCTGGGGCGCCTTGACGAGCGGCTCTGGTGGGGCCGCAATTGCTGTTTGGGACAGCAGCAAAACAACTGGCAGCAGAAATTGGATCAGGCTCAACAAGGGGCACTGCAACATTGGTTAAGTCTTTCGATGGAAGTCTGGTGGGGTGTCTTGCGTTGGTTGGGATTCAAGTTGAGAACTTCCTGAAGTTCCATTTTCGTTCGCCGTTTGAAAAAACAGGGTTTGCAAACGCGTTGTCCGACCATTGCGCCCTTCTGACGAGGCATAGTCTAGTGACACGCCAACAAATAGCATGAAGCCTGTGGTGGACACGCGACGCTCAGGGCGTCAACAATTTGGAAAAATCCTTATCCAATTTGGTACGCGCATTTTCAATGGCAGCTCGCTTCGCATTGATCCATTGGCTTTGATCCGCCAACTGCTGTTTTGCCAACGCCAGCATCCGCTTCATCTCTGACATTTGCGGCCCACCTACCGTGCGGCGATTTTGCACGATGGCAACCGGGTTCAAGGTGGAGCGAAATTCCTGCTCGCTCATCGGCAGTTCCAGCGCCAGCGTCGAATCATATTCTTTGATGGACTCTTGAAAAATTCTCTTGGCCTCAACATAGGGAAAGTCCAATGGCTTGATATCCCTGGCCTTGCCATACTTCACCACTTCGGCGCCGAAGTGATGGCCGACGCGAAATGGCACTTTGTACTTGGCCATCAACACGTCTGCCAGTTCCTGAGACGCCGTCCAATCGCTATTGAGTTCTTCCAGCGCACGCTCGGGGTCAATAACCAGTGCGTTCAAGATACGGTCAAATTGCTTGAGGAATTGAATCGCACTTTGCACCATTTCGCTGTTGGTGCTTTCCTCCTTCGCGTCTGGCATGCCGGTGGGGATGTTGTGCGCGCGCATCATCGGTCCTATTGCCATTGCCAATGCGGATGAAACATCGCGCCGGGTTTCACTCAACAAAACGGGGTTTTGTTTTTGCGGCATGGCACTGGAAACGCGGGTATTCATGCCGCGTGGTTGCAGCAGCATCCATGGCCGGGTTTGCGAATATTGGAGCGTTATATCGTGAACAAAATGGCCAACGTGTAAACCGAGGCTCGTCACAATACCCGCAACCTCCACTGGGTACTCGGCCGCTAATATTTGCGATGCATCGTAGGCGTTGTCGACAATCGCCGCAAAACCGAGGTACTCCGCCATGCGCGTGCGATTCAACGGCCAGCTGCTGCCGTTGAGTACCGTGGTCCCCATGGGAGAGCGGTCAACCCGTGCGTAGGCCTGCCGGATGCGCTGCGCGTCGCGCTCAAACCCGGCCGCATGGCCGAGCAACATATGACCAAGACTGTTCGGCTGCGCCGCAACACCGTGGGTGTAATTGGGCACGATCGTTTTTGCCTGTTCCTCGGCCAATTTAACGAGCGATTCAGATGCTTTATTGAGCTGATCGGCCAGATTCAGCAGGTTGTCGCGCATGATCGCGGCGCGGTAGGTGGCGAACATATCCTGGCTCGATCGGCCCGCATGAAGCAAGGTGACATCCTGGCCCGCCGCACTGATCAACAAGGGTTCAAATTCGATGACTCTAAACGGCCTTTTGGCGCCCGGTTTGGCGCCGTCTTCGAGCACTTTGACAATGCCGGCCGCAATCTTGGGTGCCTTGGTTTTATCCAGCAACCCCTCGTCGGTGTTAATCACTGCGGTGGCTTTGTTCATTTCGCCCAACCAGAAAAACTGATCGCGCGGCGCGCCCTTTTGGGCAAAGGCACTCGCCGAAAATAAGGAAATGGCCAAGAGCAAAGGTATCTTAGTGATTGATTTCATCGTGGATTTCCCGTGTGTTTAGGCAAATGGCCGTTCCAACCAGTTTTTCACTAAGCCAGCAAATGCAACACTTGGCTGGCAGAGACAGGTAAGTGATTCGCCTTCCGGATGTAGCGTGTCGCGCCAATGCGACGGCAAGCAAAGAAAAGGAGCACCCGAAGGTGCCCACCGGAAGACTAACGTTCAAATTCGATCAAAATGTGTGCCGCAATCCCGCGCCAAAACCCTTCGGATCACTACCGAGTGAAAGTGTCGGCAGTTCCGAGCCGCTGAGGTTTGCGTTCGATGCCGCGTTGTTCTTCACCTCGGCATAGCGCATCATGAACGTCGTTCGCTTCGAGAAGCTGTAGTTGTAGCCTATCGCCGCAAGCTTGCTTTCCGGCTGGGCGGCGGTTGAGACGGCGCCGTCCTTGTTCTTGCCGAAGTTCACAAAAAACCGGTTTTTGCCCGCCGTGTAGGTGAGTGCCGCCTGATAGGCCTTGCGGTCGGTGCGGCCGGTCGACTCGAATTTCTGGGTCAACAAACCGATCGTGAAGGAACCGACTTCAAACTCACCCGCGAGGTTTTGTCCCGTCTCGGTCACGCCGGCAGTAACCGTGTTGCCACGCTGGTCCTTGTGCTTTTCATTTGCGTAATTGATTCTGAATCCGCCACTGGCGTAATCAACGTTCACGCTGACGTTGGACGGATTTGCCGTCGCGGTTCTGGCTTCGTTGGCACCGTACATCAAGCGCGCGGAAAATCCGCCGATTTTCGGCGACCAGTACTGGATCGTGTTGTTTTCACGGCGATTGAAACCGCCCGTGTTGATCACCGACAGCTGGTTGGCAATCGTATTCTGCGAAGCCGGATCGACGAAAAGGGCGGATAGCTTGAACGGGCTGTCCCACCTTCCCAGTAAGACGGTGCCAAATGTGCCGGTCAGCGACACGCCGCTGTTGCGGCTGCCGAATGTGCCGCCGCCAGAGTCCGGCGGTGCGGCTGACTCGAGTTGGATCGCCGCCTTCAGTCCACCGCCCAGATCCTCTACCGCACGAAAGCCTATGTAGGATGATTCATCGCTTAGCGTGATGCGAGTCGACAGCGGCGTCGCGCCGCCCGTTGCCTTGACGCTATTGGCCATTACCCAAATGCGGCCATAAAGCGTCACGGGGTTGGCAGATTGTGCGAGTGCGCCTTGCGCAATCGCGGCGAGGGCGATGGCCATTGCAATGCGTGATTTGTTCATTGGGCGGGTCTCCAGTGCGAAAGGGTGAAAATCGTTGCGATCTAGTGCAGAAATGCCACGTTCATTCATTTTTTCTCTTCGACTCTCTTTGACGATTACGGCGGCCCCCAATCGGGATTGCCCTGAGCGAATGGCGGTGGTCACTACCAGGGCACCTTCGGCACCGCGTTGGCTCCCGGTGCGTCAGACCCTACAATATTAGCGAGCCGCAACCTGATAGTAAAATATATCGCGATGACACTATCGATACTCTATAAGTATGACAAGAAAGGGGGCATGGAATGGAGTTGCGACACCTTCGTTATTTCATCGCGGTCGCCGAGGCCGGGACTTTCACGCTCGCCGCCGCGCGTCTCGGCATCCAGCAGCCGCCGCTCAGCCAGC
>JANOKK010000065.1:0-8006 GCA_031419255.1 Betaproteobacteria bacterium | reverse complement strand
AGACGCAAGCACTGGCGCGGCGTTCCAGCAATTAATGCCTGAAAAGGCTCACCCATGCTAGGGTTTCAACATTTCCACCTATTGAACGTACATCGGAGTCACGAATGACCGACGCAGCCGCAGCAGCCGCTACATCCACACCCGCCGGCCCCAAACCAAAAAAATCAGTCGCCCTTTCCGGCGTCACCGCCGGCAACACCGCGCTCTGCACAGTTGGCCTCACCGGCAACGATTTGCACTACCGCGGCTACGATATTCTCGATGTCGCCGAGGCTTGCGAATTTGAGGAAATCGCGTATCTTCTCGTGCATGAAAAATTGCCCAATGCCGTTGAGCTTGCACACTACAAAACCAAACTGAAATCGCTGCGCGGCATTCCGATGGCGGTGCAGGATGTGCTGGAATCATTGCCCGCCTCCGCACACCCGATGGATGTATTGCGTACCGGTTGCTCGGCACTCGGCTGCACGCTGCCGGAGAAAGACGACCACAACATTGCCGGTGCGCGCGATATCGCCGACCGCATGATGGCGTCGTTCGGCTCGATGCTGTTGTACTGGTATCACTTCGCGATCAACGGCAAACGCATCGATGTCGAGACCGACGACGACTCCATTGGCGGGCATTTCCTGCACCTGTTGCACGGCAAACCGCCGAGCGACCTGTGGGTGCGTTCGATGCACACGTCACTGGTGCTCTACGCCGAACATGAATTCAACGCCTCCACCTTCGCCGCGCGCGTGATCGCCGGAACCGGCTCGGACATGTATTCCGCCATCACCGGCGGCATTGGTGCATTGCGTGGCCCCAAACATGGCGGCGCCAATGAAGTTGCGTTCGACATTCAATCGCGCTATCAAAACCCCGATGAAGCGGAAGCCGATATCGTCAAACGAGTATCCGAAAAACAAGTTGTGATCGGCTTCGGACATCCAGTCTATACCGTCTCCGACCCGCGCAATGTCGTCATCAAACGCGTCGCAGAGCGGCTCTCAAAAGACGCCGGCAACATGAAGCTCTACAACATTGCCGAACGTTTGGAAACAGTGATGTGGCGCGAGAAAAAAATGTTTCCGAATCTGGATTGGTTCTCCGCGTGCTCGTATCACATGATGGGTGTGCCGACGTCGATGTTCACGCCGCTTTTCATCATTTCCCGGACGTCCGGTTGGGCCGCGCATGTGATCGAGCAACGCATCGACGGCAAGATTATTCGGCCAAGTGCGAATTACATGGGGCCGGACAATCTACGATTTGTGCCGATGAACGACCGCAAGTAAGTAACGAGGCCTTGGCCACGGATTACACGGATTGTATTCGGATCAACGTCAACTTGATTTCAAGTTGCATTCAATTATCCGAATTTGATCCGTGCAATCCGTGGCAAAAGCAATTCAATCGCTAACCTGAAGAAAAAAACATCATGTCCGCACACATCAGCAACGTCCGCCCCAAACCTGACAAAGTACTCGTCGATATCGTCGACTACGTCACCAAATACAAAATCAAATCCAAGGAAGCCTACGACACCGCGCGCTATTGCCTGCTCGATACGCTCGGCTGCGGATTTGAAGCGCTTGAGTATCCCGCATGCCGCAAAATGCTCGGGCCGATCGTGCAAGGCACGCTGGTGCCGAACGGCGCGAAAGTTCCCGGCACGCAATTCCAGATGGATCCCGTCAAGGCCGCATTCGACATCGGCGCGATGATCCGCTGGCTCGATTTCAACGACACCTGGCTCGCAGCGGAATGGGGTCATCCTTCAGACAATCTGGGCGGCATTCTCGCCACGGCGGATTGGCTTTCACGTAATGCGGTTGCGACCGGAAAAAAACCGCTCACGGTGCAAGACGTACTCACCGCAATGATCAAGGCGCACGAAATTCAGGGCTGCATCGCGCTGGAAAATTCGTTCAACAAAGTCGGGCTCGATCACGTGGTGCTGGTGAAAGTTGCCTCAACTGCCGTAGTCGCCGAAATGATGGGTTTGTCGAAGGACGAAATTCTCAATGCCATTTCACTCGCCTGGGTTGATGGACAATCGTTGCGTACGTATCGCCATTCACCCAACACCGGTTCGCGCAAATCGTGGGCGGCGGGCGACGCTACTTCGCGAGCCGTGCGTCTGGCGCTCATCGCCAAGACCGGAGAGATGGGTTATCCGTCTGTGCTTTCGGCCAAGACTTGGGGCTTTTACGATGTGCTGTTCAAAGGCAACGCATTCAAGTTTCAGCGCCCATATGGTTCGTATGTGATGGAAAACGTATTGTTCAAAATTTCTTTCCCCGCTGAATTCCATTCGCAGACGGCAGTGGAAGCGGCGATGACGATTCATGGTGAATTGAAAAAACTCGGCAAGACCGAGAAAGACATCAAGAAAATTACCATTCGCACGCACGAGGCGTGCATCCGCATCATCGACAAGAAAGGCCCGCTCGATAACCCGGCCGACCGCGATCACTGCGTGCAGTACATGGTGGCAGTGCCGATTATTTTTGGCCGGCTCACCGCGAGCGACTATGAAGACAATATCGCCGCCGACAAACGCATCGATGTGCTGCGCGGCAAAATCGTCTGCGTCGAAGACACCAAATTCACCAAGGACTACCACGATCCGAGCAAACGCTCAATTGCGAATGCGCTCACGGTCGAATTCACCGACGGCAGGAAGCTGAAGGAAATCGTCGTTGAATATCCGATCGGCCACAAGCGCCGCCGAAAAGAAGGCATGCCGGTATTAATGGCGAAATTCAAAACCAATCTCGCGCGCGTGTTTGCTGAAAAGCAGCGCGGTGCAATCTGGGATTTGTGTACAAATGCCAAGAAGCTGGATGCCACACCGATCCACGAGTTCGTCGATATGATGGTCATTTGATAGTAACCTGTTGACAATAATAGGTATTTTTAATTTGTTCGCCGCTTGCGATAGGCTGATAGTCGAAAATCCGCATCAATAAGTATGCAAATATTCTGCATACTTATTGATTCTGACAAAAAAATGGCGTAATGTAGAACCTTACTTTCTCCCTGCACTTTCTGCAAAAAGAGGCGATGCAAATGGACGCAACGGTTGCCGAACGCGGACAAATCACGCTACCCAAAGAAGCCCGCGAGGCGTTGGGATTGACCAAGGGTACGAAGCTGATTGTGCAAGTCGAGCGCGGGCGCATTATTTTGCGCAAGGATGTCTCGGCGGCTATCACAAAAATGCGCGGTTGCGCGAAGTTGCCGAAAGGCATGACCACCGATGACGTGATGCGCGCGACGCGCGGGCGCGCCCCGGGCGATCCGGTCGACCTCTAGCGTGGACGACAAATGATCGCCGTGGACTCCTCCGTCCTGCTCGACATCATCAGCGACGATCCGCTGTTTGCTGAAGGATCTTCGGCCGCGCTCGCGGCGGCAGGCGAGACGGACGAGATTATTGTGTGCGATCCCGTGATGGCGGAAATATGCGCGTTCACGGAGCCCCTGGAAAATGCGCTGGAGGCGATCGGCGAATTCGGCATTCGTTATGTGTCGGTGAATGAACAAGCAGCGATTCGCGCCGGATTAATGTATCGACGCTTTCGCGAACGCGGCGGCGGACGCGAACGGCTCATCGCCGATTTTCTCATCGGCGCGCACGCGCTCATGCAAGCAGGCACCTTGATCACCCGCGACGCAGGTTTTCACCGCGACTACTTCAAAGGTCTTAAAGTCATCAATCCCGCAAAAATGTAATGTACCGTTTGCCTTACTCCGCAAAGGATTCCCATGCCACACAATACCCACAACACGCTCAAATCGTTTTCCCTGACGTCCGGAAAAACCGGCCAATACTATTCCCTGCCGGAACTCGCGAAATCCTATCCCAACGTTGCCAAATTGCCGGTGTCGATCCGCATCGTATTGGAAAGCGTGTTGCGTAATTGCGATGGCAAAAAGGTAACCGAAGAGCACATCAGGCAGCTCGCCAACTGGCAGCCCAACGCCGCGCGCACCGATGAGATTCCCTTAGTGCTGGCGCGCATCGTGTTGCAGGACTTCACCGGCATTCCGTTGCTCGCGGATTTGGCTGCGATGCGCGGTGTCGCCGCCAAAATGGGTAAGAATCCGAAAGTGATCGAGCCGCTGGTGCCGGTCGATCTGGTGGTCGATCACTCGGTACAGGTCGATAGTTACGGCACCAAGGATTCGCTTGACATCAACATGAAACTTGAGTTTCAGCGCAATCAGGAACGCTACGAATTCATGAAGTGGGGCATGCAGGCATTCGATACATTCAAGGTCGTACCTCCCGGCATCGGCATCGTGCATCAGGTCAATCTGGAATACCTCGCCCGCGGCGTTCACAACAAGGGCGGCGTCTACTACCCGGATACCTTGGTCGGCACCGACTCGCACACCACCATGATCAACGGCATTGGCGTCGTAGGCTGGGGGGTGGGTGGCATCGAAGCGGAAGCCGGCATGCTCGGTCAGCCCGTCTATTTCCTGACACCCGATGTGGTCGGTGTGAATCTCACCGGCAAATTGCGCGAAGGTGTGACCGCAACCGATCTCGTATTGGTCGTCACCGAAATGTTGCGTGCGGCCAAAGTGGTCGGCAAGTTTGTGGAATTTTTCGGTGAAGGTGCAACCACTTTGGCGCTGCCCGACCGCGCCACCATCGCCAACATGGCCCCCGAATATGGCGCGACAATGGGCTTCTTCCCGGTCGACGATGTCACCGTCGATTACCTTCGCTTTACCGGCCGCACCGCCGAGGAACTCGATGCCTTCACCGCTTATTACAAAGCGCAAAATTTGTACGGCATTCCGAAAGCCGGCGAAATCAATTACTCGACTACATTGGCGCTCGATCTCGCGTCGGTGAAAACGTCACTCTCCGGCCCGAAGCGTCCGCAAGATCGGATCGAACTCGGCAACATGAAATCGCAATTCATTTCACTCTTTTCAAAACCGCCTGCCGAAAATGGGTTCTCGAAAGCACCGGGCGACTTGGCAAAACGCGTCAAAGCAGGTGATGTCGAAATCGGTTCCGGCGATGTGCTGATCGCGGCGATCACGTCATGCACCAATACGTCCAACCCCGGCGTATTGCTGGCGGCGGGATTGCTCGCGAAAAAGGCAGTGGAAAAAGGCCTCACGGTGAAGCCGCATATCAAGACTTCGCTTGCACCCGGGTCACGTGTTGTCACCGATTATTTGACCAAAGCAGGATTGCTGCCGTACTTGGAAAAACTCGGCTTCTTCCTCGCCGGTTATGGCTGCACGACGTGCATCGGCAACGCGGGCGATCTGCGTGCGGAATTCAATGAGCACATCGTCAAGGACGATCTCGTCTGCGCGGCCGTGCTGTCGGGGAACCGCAATTTTGAAGCGCGCTTCCACGCAAACATCCGCGCCAATTTTTTAGCATCCCCACCGCTGGTGGTCGCGTATGCGATCGCCGGCACGGTGCTAAAAAATCTTGAGACCGAGCCCGTCGGCAACGGCACCGACGGCCCGGTGTTTCTGAAAGACATCTGGCCCACCAGCGCCGAAGTCGCTGCCGTGATGAATTATGCAACCGACCCCGCGACCTTTCGCCGTCTGTATTCCAACTTGGGCGCGGACAACCCGCTGTGGCAGAACATCAAAGGCGTGCCGGGGCAGGTCTACACCTGGCCGAAATCGACATACATCGCCGAGCCACCGTTCTTCGGTGAAAATTTCGGCATGAGTGCGGGCACCGCGAAAGACGTGCAAGGCGCGCGCGCACTCGGCGTGTTTGGCGATTCGATTACCACCGATCACATTTCGCCTGCTGGGTCGATCAAAGACACCTCACCTGCCGGCAAATTTTTGATCGGCAACAACGTCATGAAAGCCGACTTCAACAGCTACGGCGCACGTCGCGGCAATCATGAAGTGATGATGCGCGGCACCTTCGCCAACGTGCGCATCAAGAATCTGATGCTGCCCGCCAATGCCGATGGTTCGCGCTTTGAAGGTGGTGTCACACTCATGCAACCATCGGGCGAGCAAGTGCCGATTTACGATGCCGCGATGACCTACATCGCCACCGGCACGCCGACAGTGATTTTTGGTGGCGAAGAATACGGCAGCGGTTCTTCGCGCGATTGGGCCGCAAAAGGCACGCAGTTGTTAGGTGTGAAAGCGGTGATCGCGAAATCCTTCGAGCGCATTCACCGCTCAAATCTGATCGGCATGGGCGTACTCGCCTGCCAATTCAAGAATGGCGAATCAGCCGAGTCGCTCGGCATCAAGGGCGATGAATCGTTCAATGTCACCGGGTTAGAAGCCGGCATCAAACCGCAGATGGATGTGACGCTCACGATCACGCGCAAAGACGGCAGCGAAAAATCCACACAAGTGTTGCTGCGCATCGATACGCCGATTGAAGTCGATTACTATTTGCACGGCGGGATTTTGCCGTTTGTGTTGCGGGAATTGATTTCGCAGGCGGCGTAGTCGACATAAGCGACTTGAACGGCTTGAGCGACTTAAGTGGCATAAGGTGTTGGCATCGTTATCCCACGGCGCCAATCTCCTCTTTCTGTCAGCGATGATGCCTCGATCAATGAGAGTGCAGAGGTGCCCTATCTGAATGCCGGCATCAAGCCAGTTGGTTTCGTGCGCGCGCCAAACCTCGCCCACTCCGTAAACATCGCACGAAAGCAATCGTATCAATATTGATTTCGCGGACACATCCGATGCACCCGTCGCCCAATCAAACAATGGAGACACCCATGCAAAGAAACTTGCTACGGGGGATCGCAATCACTCTGGTGCTGATCTTTTGCGGCCATGTCTCACCCGCGTTCGCCGCCGAAAAGGACACGTCGGCAAAGCTCAAACCTGGCGACGTTCCACCCAAGTCGCTCGGCTTTACGCGTTCATCCGACGAAATTGAGACGACGCAATTCGCCGGGCGCGTCATGGTCGTCACGTTCTGGGCATCATGGTGCGCGCCCTGCCGCAATGAACTCGTTATGCTTGAAAAGCTGCAAGCCGTCGCCAAGGATCGCCTTAAAGTGGTCGCCGTCAATATCGAGTCGCGCGACGTATTCCGCCGCGTGGTGCGCGCACTGCCGGATTTCAAAGTAACGCTCACCAATGATCCTGAAAAGCGTAGGGCCGACCTGTATGGCGTAGACGGCATCCCGCACATGCTCATCATTGGCAAAGATGGAAAAATAGTTGCCGTGCATCGCGGCTACAGCGACAGTGCGTTGGATGGGTTGCTTGTGGAAATCAACCGTGAGCTGGCAAAGGGTTAAGGCGATCGATGCGAGGCGTATAAAGTGAATTCTCGCGATGAATCGATGACGTTGAGGCTCGCATGAGCCTATCTTTGCAGTTGAATTCACCATTGTACTTTTCAGCACATGTGAGGCAAGTTAGCCGAGTTGCTTAAAAGCCTGAAGAGTCATTCAGGTTGAACTTGTTCGACCTTGCCCCCATCATGTTTGTTCAATCAACGATCTGCGGGCCGACATTATGACTATCGATATCTCCACACTCTCCACCGCCGAACTTGACGAGCTCATCACCCGTGCGGCCAAGCGCCGTATCACGATGCAACCACCCTTTTCCGACGCGCAACCGCAGGGCGAGTTGCAGGCGACGTTTGATCCAAAGTGGTACATCACCGGCGTCACCAACGGCACGCTATTGCAAATCAAGGATCCCGGCCACGGCTGGCTGAATTACGTCATCGCGCCAGCGGCTCGCGCCGTGTTGCTCGCACATATGTTGCATCACGCGCTACTGCCGCAAGCGCAAGACGCAGCGCCGGCGCCCCCGCCGACGCCATCGAGTGGTGGTGGCACGGTGCACTGACTTGTATAGGCCTAAAACCCGCACTGGCGAGGCGTTTCGAGCAATTTCATGCCGAACGGCCCGCCGGTGCCGGAGATTACTCTTGGTTAATTCAATATACCCTGTCATACTCGCGCCGTTTAAAGATAGTCACCCACTACCACCAATGCGCCTGATACAATTATTTACCGTCGAGC
>JANOKK010000064.1:0-15116 GCA_031419255.1 Betaproteobacteria bacterium | reverse complement strand
CGCGCTACCGCGCCTTGTTCGATGGTTCGCCGAATCTGCATTGCGATATCGTCCACCGCACCCGCATCGGCAGCTATGTGATCGACGAAGAAGCCATCAGCGGACGCCTTCCCGGTGTCAATCCCGAATTGCGTCGTGCGGTGGTCATTTATCGCGTTGACTCCAACGCGGGGTTGATTTCGCACGTCAGGATGTTGCGCGATTCCAGCTAGCGATATTTGAAATGCGGGAACTGGAAATCGCTACGGCGCGCCTGCTGCTCACCGCGCCGCGCCTCGATCAGGCCGCGGCCATGCTCGATTTCGTCACGCGCAATCGCGAACATCTCAAGCCATGGAGTCCAGCCACGCCGCCCAACTTTTATACGCTAGCGCACCTGCAGGAGATGGTCGGCAAGCACACCGATGCGTTCGAAAATGGCAGTGCGGTTCGTTTCTGGATTTCATCGAATGATGATTTGGGCCGAATTATCGGCAGCATCGGTTTTTCGCAAATCAGTCGCGGCCCGTTTTGTTCCTGTGTGCTGGGCTACCAAATCGATCGGGAATGCGAAGGCAAGGGATTGATGAACGAAGCATTGCGCGCGGCGATGCAATATTTGTTCGAAGAGCAAAAAATGCATCGCATCGCCGCGAACTATCAACCCGCCAACGTGCGTAGCGGACGCCTATTGATGAAGCTCGGTTTTCGCATCGAGGGATTCGCGAAAGATTACCTGTTCATCGATGGTGCGTGGTGTGATCACATCCTGACATCGCGCGTCAATGATCAATTCTCCGGCGACATTTCAATGGCAGGATGGAAAAACGAGAATCCGCTCAATGCGTCAGCACCGACAGCAAAATGATCACCGTCACGCCATAGGCCATGGTTGAAATCACAATTGCCGCCGTGGTTTCACGCTCAGCGACGCCGTAGCGTTGAGCGAACAACAATGGATTGGCGCCAATCGGCAACGCTGCGCAGAGCACTGTCACTGCGGCGGTCGCGCGATCCAGCGGCAGAATCCAGAAGGCGGCCACCGCCACCAATGCAGGTTGAATCAGCAGTTTCACGCCGCTGAGTGCGAACGCCGGGCGAACGGAACCGGCGACACCGTAGTGCGCCATCGAAAGGCCGATTAACACCAGGCAAAGCGGTGCTGCGGCTTGTGCGAGTGTTAGCAGCGTCGCATCTACCGGGCCCGGCAGTGGCAACCCGAAAACATTCCACGCGAATCCGGCGACCACCGGCAATATCACCGGGTGAACAATCGTCTGCCGAACCATCGGCATCACCACCGCTTCAATCGACAGTGGTCGCGCACGGTCACGCCGTGCCCATTCCATGAGTATGGTGGCAGTGGAGAGCATCACCAGCGCATGCACCGCAATGATGGTGGCGTGGATTGCGAGACCGACCTCACCGTAGGCAGCCAGCGCCACTGGAATGCCAATCTGAACCGTGTTGCCGAACGTTGCCGACAGCGCGCGCACGTTGGCTATTTCGTCGCCGACTCTGCGGCGCTTCTCGACCGCGGCGACCGTCAATAGCAGCAGCACCGACGGCACAAAAAACGCCGCCAGCGCGCGCAACTCCAGACTTGCGAGATCGATGCGGGCGGTGGTGCGGAACAGCAGTGCCGGCACGAACAAATAAAACGCCACGTTTGAAATTCCACGGGTGACTTGCCCGCTATCAAAGGCTTTGCTGCGACCGAACAGAAAACCTGCCAACGCCAGCAGAAAAATCGGCAACAGTTTCTCGGTCAACGGCATTTAAGCCACACCTGCCTCGTTTGCAGGTGCGTCCGCATCGACCGCGCGCTCTTCCTGCTGTTGCAGTCGCCACATTTCGGCGAATTTTCCATTCATCTCGATTAACGCGCGGAAATTGCCACGCTCCACGATGCGGCCATGGTCGAGCACCAGAATTTGGTCAGCGTCAATCACGGTTGAGAGTCGGTGCGCGATCACCAGGGTGGTGCGATCCTGCGCGATCTCGCGAAGCTCGGCTTGAATCGCTTTTTCGGTCTTGGAATCAAGCGCCGACGTGGCTTCATCGAATATCAGGATCGCCGGATTTTTTAGCAGTGTGCGCGCGATCGCCACGCGCTGTTTTTCACCGCCCGACAATTTCAGGCCGCGCTCGCCGACCATCGCTTCCCATTTATCCGGTAGACGCTCAATGAATTCCAGCACATGCGCGCGCCGCGCGGCATCTTCAATTTCGGCGTCGGTCGAACCCGGTCGACCATACGCAACGTTGTAGCGAATGCTGTCGTTGAACAGCACCGTATCCTGCGGCACGATGCCAAGGCTCGCGCGCACGCTGTCCTGTTTCACGTCGCGGAGATCCTGGCCGTCGATCGTGATGCGGCCTTTCTGGATATCGTAGAAACGAAACAGCAGTCGCGACAGCGTCGATTTGCCCGCGCCGCTCGATCCCACGACAGCAACCGTGTGCGCGGCAGGCACTTCGAAGCTCACGTCAAACAGGATCTGGCGTTTTGGATCGTAGCCAAAGTCGACGTTCTCAAAGCGAATCGCCGCACCGTCAACCGTGAGCGGTTTCGCGTCTGGTTTGTCGGCGATTTCGCGGTTCTCGCCCAGCAGTCGAAACATTTTTTCCATGTCGGTCAGCGCCTGCTTGATTTCGCGGTACATCACGCCCAGAAAATTAAGCGGAATGTAGAGCTGGATCAAGAGTGCATTTACCATCACCAGGTCGCCCAGCGTCAATGCGCCTGCGACCACACCGTCGGATGCGCGCCACATCAACAGCGTGACGGCGGTGGCGATCACGCAACTCTGTGCGACATTTAGCATGCCGAGCGAGGTTTCGCTTTTGGTGGCCGCCGCTTCATAGCTCTGCAAATTCTTGTCGTAGCGGCCGGCCTCGAATTCCTCGTTGCCGAAATATTTCACCGTCTCATAGTTCAACAGCGAATCGATCGCC
The DNA here is from genome assembly GCA_031419255.1 of Betaproteobacteria bacterium. Taxonomy (GTDB): domain Bacteria; phylum Pseudomonadota; class Gammaproteobacteria; order Burkholderiales; family Usitatibacteraceae; genus UKL13-2. The sequence goes on along the minus strand of JANOKK010000064.1, from coordinate 12,179 downwards.
TTGGTGTTGGCTTTGGAATCCATCTCGTTCATGCGGCGGCGATGCGCGGTGCGCCACTCGGTAATGCCGATGGTGGCGGCGGCGTAGAGCACGATGGCTGAGAGCGTGATCACGACAAACCAGATGTCGAATTTCTTTGCGAGCAGAATCGTCACCAGCGTAATTTCAAGCAGGATCGGAATCATCGAGAAAAGCATGAATGACATCAGCGTGGATACGCCGCGCGTGCCACGCTCGATATCGCGGGTGACGCCGCCAGTTTGGCGATCGAGATGGAAGCGGAGCGATAGCGCGTGCAAGTGCCGGAAAACGGAAAGTGCGATTCGGCGCATCGCGCGCTGGGTGACTTTCACGAAGACAATGTCGCGCAGTTCGCCGAACATCGTCGATGAAAGTCTCAGCAATCCGTAACCAACGAGCAATGCGATCGGCACCACCAACACTGCTTTGGATTTATCCAGCGAATCGATGATTTCCTTCAGCAGCAGCGGCACACCGATATTCGCGAGTTTTGCCGTCACGAGAAAGATCAGTGCCAGCGCAACCCGCCCGCGAAAATCCCAAAGATAGGGAATCAGCGAACGAACCACCCGCCAATCGCTTTTGGTCGCTGGCGGCGTGGAAGTTGCGCCGATGGTAGCGGGCGGTACGGGGGCGGTAGGGGCGTGCGGATTCATTATTCTGGGCTTCTTCGAGGTGTGGCGGTGAGCGGCAGTAGAGGTGTAGGGCGTGCGGAGATTGGTGCAGGCGCACATTATGACGTGCCCAAGGTGTGCGATGTGAAATGACACTGGACGCGCGCGCCAAATCGCGTTGAAATGCGAGGTTGCGGGCCGAATTTCCGGTGCCTCAACTTCAACGTCATTCTCCTCATGCCGCGATTCGCTGCCAACCTTTCGTTTCTCTTCACGGAACTGCCGTTTCTTGACCGCTTTGAAGCGGCCGCGCGCGCGGGCTTTCGCGGTGTCGAGTTTCACTATCCGTTTTCATTTGATCCCGCCGACATTCGCGCGCGCCTTGACATGCATGGTCTTGAACCGGTGCTGATGAATATTCGCGCCGGCAAGCCCGAGCGGGGCGAATGGGGATTCGCCAGCCTTCCGGGTAGGAAAGAGACATTTCGACTGTGCGTGATTGAAGCCATCGACTATGCGATGGCGCTCGGCATCACGCAACTCAATTGCCTCGCCGGCGTGTGGCCGGCGGGTGTCGATGTGCGATCCTATGAGCTACGATTTATTGACAATGTAAGGCGCGCAGCGGAAGAGTTGGACAAGGTGGGGCTTACGCTTAATATCGAAGCACTCAATACCTGGGATGTACCGGGATTCGTGATCAACAACACGCGCGACGCGATGCGAATCATCAACGAAATCGGTGCTACCAATGTGATGCTGCAATATGATTGGTATCACATGCAGATCATGGAGGTCTGGTGTGGCAACGCGACAGCGGAAACCGCCCCACTGGACACGCGCACCAATGTACTCGGCGATACGATCCGCTTGCTGCTGCCGATGATCGGCCACATGCAGTTTGCGGATGCCCCCGGTCGCCACGAACCGGGCACCGGATTGATCGATTTTCCGGCGCTGTTCGCGCATGTCGATGCGCTTGGCTATCAAGGCTGGATTGGTGCCGAATATCGGCCTAGCGGAAAAACCGAAGACAGCTTAGACTGGCTTAAGGCATTTTTGCCGCAATAGCGCGGAATTCTTGGCACCTACTGTCTGGTTTAAGTCCAATGCTGTTCAGATAGTCCTGTTGGCACCGTTCGCCCTGAGGTATCGAAGGGCTGCTTGCATATTAGCCCTTCGATACCCCAGGGCGAACGGTGTTTAAGTAAACGGCATTGGGTTCAAGCCCCCAAAATTGGAATTGGAGCGACAGCGCTTGGCATTCTCGAAATGCCAGCGAAAACGCACGAATGAACACCCGTGTTTTACTTGCAAATCACCGGTTATTTCGACAAGCTTCAACTCAACTGGAAAATATCTTGGAAGGCTTGAATTGTGCTGACACGAGATTGTCTACCCCAGTATCGGCGCGGTGTTTGGGGCGTTTTTTACCGGAGAAGCCCGTCAATGCTGGTTCTACGTATGCTGAAATTTGTCGTACATCCCATTGCGGTCGCCATTGGGCCGTCGAATGAAACACTCTTTCGGTCAAGCCGAGACGAAGAAAAACGTGACCACTGACGCTGCCCATACCGCTCCGCTACCCGATTCGCACCACGCCAGGATGCAGGAGGAGCAACAGGCGCAGCGATTGCAGCAAGTGCGTATCGCGGCCGCCGCCTACGCGATCGCGATTCCGCTTTTGCTCCTCGCCTATTTCGCAAAATTGATCGGTGCCGCCCCTGCCATTATCGCGATCGGCATGATGCTGTTGGTCAACGCCACGTACTTCCTGCTTTTCAAAACCGGTGCAAATCTGCGTTTTGCCGATCCCAGCATGACGCAGGCGCAGACCGTGGTCGGCATCGTGTTCACGATGTTCGTCGCCTACAGTTTCAATCACGATCGCGGACTGGTGCTGATCTGGTGCTTTGTGGTGTTGCTGTTCGGCGTGTTCCGTTTCAAGACGCGCGAATTCCTGTTCAATACGCTGCTGATCCTCGCCTGCTATGCGCTGGTGATCAACCTGTTGATGGTCTACAAGCCGGATACCGTCAGCGTACATCTTGAATGGTTTCAATGGATGACGCTGGCGCTGGTGCTGCCGGCGTTCGCGTTGATCGGCGGGCGCATCAGCGCGCTGCGCGCAAAACTGGCCGACAACAATGCAGAACTGACGAAAGCACTGTCGACGATTCAGGTGCTCGCCAATCACGATACGCTGACGGGGCTACCCAACCGCGCCATGTTCAACAGCAACCTGCAAGGCGCAATCGCACGCGCAGCGCGCTCGGATACGATGCTCGCGGTGTTCTTCATTGATCTCGACAACTTTAAGCAAGTCAACGACACGCTAGGCCACCCGTTCGGTGACAGCGTGCTGCGCGAATCGGTTCGGCGGTTCTCCGGGCTGGTGCGCGATGGCGATACGCTGGCGCGTTTCGGCGGCGACGAATTCGTGTTGCTGGTCGAGAATTTGAAAGACACCGCCAACGTGCAGACGATCGCCCAAAAACTGTTGTCGGTACTTGAGCCGCGCGCGACCATCGAAGGCAGCGACGTTAACCTGTCGGCGAGCATCGGCGTGTGCGTGTATCCCGCCGACGGCAAAGACAGCGCCGCGTTGCTCGCCAACGCCGACATCGCCATGTATCAGGCGAAAGCGTCCGGTCGCAAGCAGTTCTGTATTTTCTCGGCCAGCATGAGCGATCGCGCGGCGGAGAAATATCAGATGGAAGCGGCGCTGCGGCGCGCGCTTGATGAGAATCGCTTTCGCATGCATTACCAACCCAAGATTGATATCGTGTCCGGACGCGTCACCGGCGTTGAAGCGCTGATTCGCTGGGAGCATCCCGAACTAGGCCTGGTTTCACCCGACCGGTTCATCCCGCTTGCCGAAGAAACCGGCCTCATCATCGCGATCGGCAAATGGACGCTCAACGAAGTCTGCGCGCGCTCGAAGGCCTGGGAGGAAATGGGCATCCCGCCGATGATCATGTCGATCAATCTGTCGGGTTCGCAATTGATGCACCCGGAGTTTGTCCGCGAATGTGCCGCCGCGCTGAAAGCGACCGGACGTAAACCGGAATTGTTCGAGCTCGAAATTACGGAGAGCATGGTGATGCAAAATCCCGAGCGCGCGACGCAATTGATGGATGAGCTGCGTGCCATCGGCATCCGTCTCGCCATCGATGATTTTGGTACCGGTTACTCGTCGCTTGCCTACTTGAAACAGTTTCCGGTGCATACGCTGAAAGTCGATCAGAGTTTCGTGCGCGATTTGCCGCACAACCTCGATGATGTTGCCATCACGCGTGCTGTCATCGCGATGGCGCACAGCCTCAATATGAATGTGATCGCTGAAGGTGTGGAGCGCAAAGAACAACTCACGCTGCTGGAAGCCGAAGGTTGCGATGAGTTCCAGGGCTTTTATTGCGCGCGGGCATTGCCTGAGGCGGAATTAGTGCCGTTCCTGCGCGAGCACATCGCGAAACTGCGGCGGGCGGCGTAGCGACTGTCGGCGCTGGCGGAAATTAAGCAACCGCTAACGCGGCAGCGACACCGACACCGCCTGGCCCAGCCGGTGAATCTCCAATAGTCCGCGTTTCTCGGCGTCTTCGAGAATCTTGCCGAACGCTTTATAGCCATAGGCCGACTCGACAAAATCGGGCCGCCGTCGCTTCAATGCGTTTTTCACGTTGGAGGCATGCACGTAATCGAGGTCTTTCTCGCTCAATAGCGCTTCGACCGTATCCACCACCATCTCGATCGCTTCCGAACGCCGCGCATCGTCCGAGGTATCGATTGCCTGCTCGTCGGCTGCCGATGGTTTGCGATCAATGGATTTCCGCGTAGTTTGATCTTTCGGTTTCTTAATTTCGGCATCGGCCGTTTTCTTTGACGCCGCATCCGCCTGTTTCTTTGCAGTCGCCTTTTTGCGCGCTTCGCCGGCCTTCACCAGTTCATCGTAGAAAATGAATTCGTCGCAATTGGCCACCAGCAAATCGGATGTCGAACTGCGCACCCCGACACCGATGACGGTCTTGTTGTTCTCCCGAAGTTTGCTCACCAACGGTGAAAAATCGGAGTCACCGCTGATGATGACGAACGCGTCAACATGCGCTTTGGTATAGCAAAGGTCGAGCGCGTCAACCACCATGCGGATGTCGGCGGAATTCTTGCCGGATTGCCGCACGTGCGGAATTTCAATCAACTCAAATGCGGCTTCGTGCATGCTCTTCTTGAAATCCTTGTAGCGCTCCCAATCGCAATAGGCTTTCTTGACGACGATGTCACCCTTCACCAGCAAGCGTTCAAGCACTTTGCGAATATCGAATTCCGCGTACTTCGCGTCGCGTACACCGAGCGCCACGTTTTCGAAATCGCAAAACAGAGCCATGTTTTGTACGTCGCTGTGGGAGGTTGAGGCCATGATGGTTTCCTTTATCCCGAATGGATCGGTGAGGTGATTGTCAATTGTGATTATGCCGTCGTCTGCATGGAATCAGCGAATATCCGGTTTACCGAGTTCACCGTGAACTTTCCGCGCGAGGAAAAAAGTAGCGATGAGATAGACGGGTGCCGCCAATGGAAACAGGAGCGTGGCGCGCAATACACCGAACACCATGAATGTCGTTACCACCCACAGCAGCGCGCCGGCGATCAGCAGGGATGCACGCCACTTGCGCCGGCCGAGCAACTCATACGCACCCGCTCCGCCAAGATAGAGAAACATCAACAATCCGACCATGTAGCAAATTTCAAGCAGAATGCGCATCATTGTTTGCCGTGTTTTGCCATCGCGTGTAGCTATGCAGGCGCTTCAAATCCGGCACCAATCCGTAACCCCGCCGAATCCGCACCACCTAGCAATGCTGCAAAGCCAATCGCGAATACATCGTTCGCCGCTGCCGTGCAAACGCCAACGGAATACACGGTGGCAAGTTCAAATTCCCTTGGCAGTGCGCCGACCAAGTACACACCCGGCGTGTACAAAATCTCCGTGATTTGTGTGCAGCCGATGACACGCGGCAATGTTGATTCCGCCATCGCGCGCATCGCAATCGCACCCGCCGGGTAGGGCATCAAACGCGGCGCAACCTGCTTGGCAATGCCAAGTTGATCGAGCACTTTGGCAAAATGAATACCGGCCGTCGCTTTAACGGGATCGGGAAAGAAAATACCGTCGGCCGCGAGCAATGCGTCGTGCAACGCCGTCGCAGTTGAAATATCGGGCATCACCTCACCAGCACGCACACCGACACCCGTATACACCGCGCCGAGTGGCTTCGCCGTTGCGGCCATCGCGTCCCCGGCATTGACCAATGCTGCGATTTGCGCATCCGTGAGGATAATCACATCGCACGGCGCGCCCACTTTAAGTTTCTCCTGCATCGCGCCGACCGCACCGAAGGTCGCGTTGATTTTCACGCCGGTTTGCAATGTGAATTGTGCGGCCAATTTCTCGACAACCGCCTTGGCGGCACCCGCACTCAGTACATGCAACATTGTCGGTGCGCTAGTCAACACTGATCGCCGCCGATTTCACGATGCGCGCCCATTTTTCGATATCGGCGCGCACGTGCTTACCGAATTGCTCAGGCGACATGTTCATCACCGTGGCTCCCTGCTTTGCCCACGCGTCTTTGACTTCCGCATTGCTGAGGATTTTGTTGATGTCCAAATTGAGTTTGTCGATGATCGCTTTCGGCGTGCCAGTGGGTGCCATGATGCCGAGCCAAATCGTTGCTTCATACATCGGCACACCCGCTTCCGCCACCGTCGGCACATCCGCCAGCACGCTCGAGCGTGTGAGACCGGTGGTGGCCAGCGCGCGCAGTTTGCCGGTGCGCACCAGCGGTGCCATGGTGGTGACGGCATCAAACATCATCTGCACTTGGCCACCCATCACATCGGTGCGCGCGCCGGCACTACCCTTGTATGGCACATGCACGATATCGACGCCGGCCATCGACTTGAAAAGTTCGCCCGCCATGTGATAAGGCGTGCCGGGCCCGGACGACGCGTAATTGAGTGCGCCCGGCTTTGCTTTCGCGAGATCGACAAATTCTTTCACGGTAGCCGCTTGAACCGACGGATGCACCACCATCACCAGATCCGAATAATTGACCGCCGCGACCGGCGTGAAATCGCGCAGCAAATCGTAGGGCTTGGTTTTCAACAGCGATTCATTCACCGTATGCGTGTTCGACATCATCAGCAAAGTGTAGCCATCGGCGGGCGATTTGGCTGCCGCATCGGTGCCGATGACGGCACCCGCGCCGGGACGATCGTCGATCACGAACGCCTGACCAAGCGCATCCTGCAATTTCTGGCCGATAGCGCGCGCGTAGATGTCGGCTGGGCCGCCCGCCGCAAACGGCACAATGATGCGCACCGGTTTTGCCGGGTATGTTTGTGCGTGGACGGTGCACCACGATGCCGATGCGATCAGCAGTGCCACGCACTTTGTCCCGATATTGCTTCCCCACAATTTTGACCTGCGCATTGACGCCACCGCCATTTCCCGGCAGCGCCGGGCAAACAGGATTATTTGCCACGCACGCCGTGCTGACAAGTGTGCACCGGGCCAGCACATTGCGCGCATGTGCGGTGACAATTTCCGCAGCGCGGGATCATGACAGAATGCGCAGAACTTCACCCTGGATTCAACATGAATGATTCGCATAGTACCGATCATCAACTGTTTCATATTCGCGTGATATTCATCGCCGCGATGTTCGTTTTCATCACCTCGAACGCCAGCGCAGAAAAAGGCGACCCGGACAATCTGGAGAAATGGCGCGACGGACTTACTTCCTCCGCTCAACCCAGTCGAGACTACCTCGCGCGCGCCAAAGCCAGCGGCATTGACATGGTCATCAATCTCGCGCCGCCGCAATCGCAAGGATCGATCGACAACGAAGGCGGCATTGTCGGCAGGCAAGGCATCGTGTATCTGAATATTCCGGTCAACTTTACCAATCCGACGGCTGAAGATTTTCGCGTGTTTGTCGACGCGATGAAATCGGCCTCGAAGAAAAATGTGCTGGTGCATTGTCAGGTGAATCTGCGCGGATCAGCTTTCACATTTTTATATCGCGTCATTCACGAAAACGCACCGGAGGATGAATCGCTGAAGAAGATGCTCGGCGTCTGGTCACCTGATCCGGTGTGGAGAAAATTCATCGAGACAACACTCGCTTCGCATGGCCGCAAGGTAGAGATTTTGTAAGGATCACCTGACGATTGTCATCCTCGCGTTCGCGAGGATGACAGGCTTGGTCGAGGCGCGCAGTCAAAAACACTAGCACTGGCGAGGCGTTTCAGGCGTTTTCGTCTGTAAAGGCGCGCCAGTTCTGGTGTCTGTCGTACGCCATCGCTCCAAAAACCCGTCATCCCGGCGCAACCCTTGTGGTTGTGCGCCGGAATGACGAAAATTTGAGATAAATAAAATTAGTCGTACAAATAATCTCTCGCGATTCCAGCGAATTCACAACGCCGAATATTTCTTCGCGCTGCCGCGCGCTTTATCCACGGGATACTTCAACGCATTGGCGGCGATCTTTTCATGCGCGGCGACGATCGGATCGATGCCGAGTTTGTCGCTGATGCGGATGAGATAAAGCAGCACGTCGGCGATTTCCGCGCGCACCTCGGCCAGTGCCGTCGGCGAAAACGCGCAACTCTCTTCAGCCGTCAGCCACTGAAAATTTTCCAGAAGTTCTGCCGCTTCGACGGAAAGTGCGGCCGCCAGATTCTTTGGCGTGTGAAATTGATCCCAATCGCGCTCGGCAGCAAACACGCGCAATTTATCGCGCAGTGCGGTCAATTCGCTTTCCTGAGAATCGTTGCTGCTCATTTCTTCGCAAATGTTGCGCGCAACAACAGCGAATCTTTGCGGCTGGCGAATTCGCCGGGTCGATCTTTTTGAGCGAAGTCGATGCACATTTCCAGTTCGCGCCCGTTGAATCGATAAATGGCCGGAAATCGCTTGCCCTGGTTTGGCCCATCTTCGCCGACGACATCCATGCGCGCGGCCTGGCCGGCAAGTTCATCGCCGAACAACACGATCCGACCGCGATCCGTCGGCATCGCTACATTGGTGATCGAGCCGACCTTGTATCGACCACCAATCACTTCCATTTCAATGCCAGGCGGAACCGGCAGATCGCGCCCGGCAAATTCGGCTTTTTTGACGAGCCAGATGCCGCTCAATTGAATATCGACAATGACTTCGCGCTCGCGGAATTCAGGTTTGGCGCAACTGGTTATCAGCAACAGCGACATCGCGGTGTTAGTGGCGGAAAGTATTTTCATATGCCTGAATTTGAGAATGGAGGGGCCGCCATAGGTGGCCTGCGATATTTGATGATTGACTTTGACGTCGCGGCTATTTTTCGTGCCGCAATGTCGCGAGCGTTAATTCTGCTTGAATCGTTCCAACCGATCCGTTCGCCCTGAGCTTGTCGAAGGGCTTGTTGAAATAGGCCCTTCGACAAGCTCAGGGCGAACGGTTTTTTGTAACAGGTAGTGCGTCAGGAATCGAAAAAATTACTGAGATCGTCGCCACCGGATGCCGGCGTGTATTCGCTGGCCACTGCCGCACCCGCGACTGCGCCAACCGCCGCGGCCGCCGCGGCCGGTGCCACCGCACGCGGCGCGGCGGCAGGCATAAGCGGCGTGGGGTCCGTCACCGCCGGTTTGGCTGCAGCGATCGCCGGCACGACTTCGCCGCTCACCGCTTCATGCAACAGGCGTGTGATCGTGGCGACATCCATTGGCACCCGGCTCTGCGACCGTAACAGCACGCGCGAAGGCAAGTCGATCAGGCGTGGCGTTGCCAGACGCATGTTAGAGGCTGTATTAAGTTTGGGAATGAGGTGGGTATTTTTCCAGCCGGCGGATTCACTGTCGATGCCGTCAATGATGGCTTGCTGCGATTTGGCGATACCGGCGAGGACTTCGGCAAGTTGTTCGATGGTGAGGTTCATGCGGGGCCTCGTGAATGATTGTTATGCGGTGTATGTTACATCCGTTGCGACGCGCTGATTGAAGGCGCTCGGGACGGTTGCGCGGCCATGTCAATCGAGCGGCAATTTCATTACCAATTCGCCGTCATCCTCCTCGCCGGTGCGCACAAAACCGAATCGCGCGTAGAAGCCTTCCGGATTTTTTTCCTTCGGTACGAAAGAAAGCAACATTTGCTTCACACCGGGCCGCGTGCGCGCATGCGTGATCAGCAGGGCAAGCGCCTGTGCGCCGTAACCCAATTGTTGAAACCGGTGGTCGATCATGAAGCGCCACAGCGCCACATACGGGGCACCCGCGTAGAGCTCCGGCTCGTGCTGCGGCGCCTGCGACCAATCTTCCAGCATCGCGAAACCGATCGGCGTCTCATCGGCGTAAATGGCGCGAAACCACGCCTCGGGATGAAAGTGTGCCTGCGCGATGGAAAACGCATTCGGCGCGACCAGGCCCTCTTGTCCCGGTGCCACATCGAGCAACGATACCGTGCGAACCGTGGACTTAGTGATTTCGCGCAGGGTAACGACGGATGTCTTGGCCAGCGTTTTCATCAATGTGGCATCGATTGGTTTAGCGATATGAGGAAGTGTTCGGCGCAGATGATTCCCCGAGAGGCTCCGCGGCCAGACGATATCCGTAGTCATGCTTGCGATTCTACCGAATCCTGTGAAGCGTTTGACCACTACCAGTTACATCCAACATACTTCGCCTCTCGCCAAAACAATACATCCCACCATGTTCCGCACAAAATATCTCGACTACGCCGAGCTCATGCAACAACTCGCCGATTGGGCGAAGGCGCATCCCGATGTCGTCAGGCTGAGTGCGCTCGGCAAAAGCCGCGAAGGCCGCGACATTCCGCTGCTCATCATCGGCCCGCGTCCGGGTGAAATGCGCCCGGCCGTGTGGGTGGATGGCAACATGCATGCCTCGGAGTTTTGCGGTTCGAACGCGGCGCTGGCGATCGCTGAAGACATGATCTCGATCCATGCCGGCAAGCCGATTGCGAACCCAATGCCCGCGCACATGATCGAAACCTTGAAGGCAACGCTGTTCTACATCGTGCCGCGCATTTCGCCCGATGGCGCGGAAGCGGTACTGAAGACCGGGCGTTACGTGCGTTCGCATCCGTCCGACAACCGTGCCGAAAAAGGCCGCGCGTATTGGCAGAATGCCGACGTCGATGGTGATGGGCAAATGGGTTATATGCGCCAATTGTGCGCGGACGGCGAACTCGTCGAATTGCGCGACGAGAAAGGCAAGTGCATCGCACCCGGCATGCTGGTACCGCGCCTGCCGGAAGACGAAGGCCCGTTTTATCGCATGTACCCGGAAGGGCATATCGTCAATTTCGACGGCAAGTGCATTCCCACGCCAGACTATCTCGGCGATACGCAAACTGACTTCAACCGCAACTTTCCCTACCAATGGGGCGCGGAAAATGCGCAGCCCGGCGCAGGGCATTTCCCCGGCAGCGAACCCGAGACTCGCGTCATTCTCGATTTCACGAGCGCGCATCCGAATATTTTCGCGTGGGTGAATTACCACACCTTCGGCGGGGTTTTCCTGCGACCGCTCGGCGACAAACCCGACCATGAAATGGATCAGGGTGATTTCGCGGTGTATCAGCAAGTCGAGGCGTGGGCCAAGCAATTTACCGGCTATCCGATGGTGAGCGGTTATCACGAATTTCAATATGAGCCCGGTGTGCCGGTGCGCGGCGTGCTCACCGATTACGCTTATCACCAGCGCGGCTGCCTCGCCTATGCGGTCGAGTTGTGGGACATCTTCACGCAGACCGGCATCGGCAGCAAAACCCCGCCGCGCAAGAAATTCATCGACAACTATTCACAGATGGAGCGCGCCGATTACCTGGCACTCGCGCGCTGGGATCAGCGCGAAAATCAGGCGCGCATTTTCAATCCCTGGCGCACGGCCATGCATCCGCAAATTGGCGCGGTGGAATTGGGCGGGCTGGATTTGCGGGTCGGCGTGTCCAATCCGCCATACGAAAAATTATCGGCTGTATTGGATCAACACAGCGCCACCTTTTTGCGGGTGGCCGCTCTCGCGCCGCGCGTGACGTTGTCCGTGACGCGACAGGAAAAACTCGCCGCGGGTTTGACGCGTATTGAAATCCGCGTCGCCAATCACGGCTACCTTGGCACACACGGCATTTCATCGGCAAAGTCGTTGCCACATGTGGAACCATTGCGCTTGACCACCGAGTGCGAAGGTCTGCGATTGGCGGCACCCGGCGAAGCGGTGACGCAATTGGGACATCTCGAAGGCTGGGGACGCGGGCCGTACGGCGGGGTGAATATTTTCCTGCCGTGGACACGCGGCAACGGCAATGAAAAAACGGTCACGCTGGTGGCCGAAGGCACGGGCAAACTGCGCGTGAAAGTGGGCAGTTGCAGGGTGGGGTTTCAGACAGTGGTGATTGAGATTGCCTGATCGATAGGAGCCTCGTCGTCGCAGCGAAGGGGCTTTACTCCGCCGCCTCCCCCACAAACGCCTGCCCACCGCCATAGC
>JANOKK010000063.1:0-5338 GCA_031419255.1 Betaproteobacteria bacterium | reverse complement strand
AAGCGTCCAGACTTCGACTACCCAGCGCAGCGTGAAGCCGCTCTTGATGCCGATGAAGAAATTTTCGGTGACGCCGGCGAGAATCGACAGCACCACTGGCACCAATAAAAATGTGCAGACACCGACGGTGAAGGCGAGCTGCAAATAAAAGCGCGCGGCGCGTTTCACTTTTTATGCCGCTGCAGCCACGGTGGAGCCGGCCATCGAGCGCGCCATTGCCAACGCGAGCCAGGTAATCAACCCCAACACAATCGACAACGCCGCCGCGAGCGAAAAATTCGCGTAATTGGTGAACTCGCTGTAAATCGTGATCGGCAACACGTTGATTTTGGTGGCGAGCGTGAAGGCGGTGCCAAACGCTCCCATGCTGGTCGCAAAACAAATCGCGCCGGAAGAAATCAACGCGGGCTTTAATCCCGGAATCAATACGTCGCGAATCACTTGCCATGGTGTCGCACCCAATGAACGCGCCGCCTCTTCCAACGCACCATCGAGTTTTTCAGCCGCCGCCATGATGGTAAGAATGACGCGCGGAATCGAGAAATACAAGTAGCCCAAAAACAGCCCCGCCATCGAATACGCGAGCACCAGCTTTTCACCGAACAACCATTCCGTTACGCTACCGACCAAGCCTTGACGGCCCACCAGCAGAATCACCATGAAGCCCACCACCACGCCAGGAAACGCGAGCGGAAAGGTCAGCGTTGCGAGCAGGAAACGACGGCCGAAAAAACGATTCCTTTGCAGAAACATGCCGCTGATACCGGCGATGATGAGTGTGACAAACGTGACCGACGCCGACAGCACCACGGTGGACACTAGGCTCGAAAAATAGCGCGGATTGGTCACCACCGCCCAGTACGCGGCGATACCCATTTCGCCACTGGCACCAACCGAGAGCAGGCGCGCCATCGGCAGCAGCCAGAACGCGGAGAAGATGATCAACGCGGGCAGCAGCAGGGCGAGATGACGGAAGGATTCGCGGTGGTTGGGGGTCATGGGAGGGTCAGCGTCCTTGCGGGCAACCCCTCATCCCCACCCTTCTCCCAAGGGAGAAGGGCTTTAGCCTCCCTCCCGCCTTGTGGGGGAGAAACCGAGGGACAAGGGCACACTTGAAGCGGTGCAGAGGGGTGGGGCTTACTACTTCACCTCATTCAAATACCGCTCCGAAAATCCTTTTTGCACTTCCGCCATTTTCGCGTAGTCGATCGTTTTCGCGCGCGCATACTCGCTCGCTGGCAAGAATCGCGCGGCAGCTTCTTTGGAAACCGCGCTCGCCCGCACTGGTCGCAGGTACGCGTTCGCCCACACCGCCTGGCCTTCGTCGGACATCACGAAATCCAGCACCTTCTTGCCATTGGCCGCATTCGGGCCTTTATTCACGAGGCCCATCACATAGGGGACGATCACCGTACCTTCGGCGGGGATCACGAATGCAACATTGGCCTTGTCTTTGTATTTCGCGCGGTAAGCGTTGAAATCGTAATCGAGCAGGATCGGAATTTCGCCCGACAGCACGCGCGCATACGACGTTTGCTTCGGCACGATCGGTTCGTTCTTTTGCAATTGCGCGAAATATTTGATCGCCGGGCTGAAGTCGTTCATGTTGCCGCCCATCGCCTGATTCACCGCGACCGCGCCGACATATCCCACGAACGCACTCGGCGGATCAAGATAGCCGATCAGGCCTTTGTATTCGGGTTTCAGCAGATCCGCCCAGGATTTCGGCACCGGCTTACCTTTGAGTGCATCCACATTCACCATGAAACCGAGAGTGCCGGAATGGATCGTGAACCAGGCACCATCCGGGTCTTTCAGTCCGTCGGGAATGTCGGCCCACTTCGCCGGTTTATATCCGGTAACGACACCTTCTTTTTTCGCCTGGATCCCGAACGTCACGCCGAGGTAGGTCACATCCGCGACCGGGTTGGCTTTTTCGGCCACCAATTGCGAGAGCGACTGACCGGAATTCTTGTTGTCCTGCGGCACCGTGATGCCGGTTTTTTCCTTGATCAATTTCAACTGCGTGCCCCAATCGGCCCACTCGGGCGGGCAGTTGTAGCAGATGGCTGTCTGCGCGGTGGCAGGCAAAGCGAACGTCGCCGTGAGCAACGCTGCGGCGACAAATTTCATGTGTCTGAACATGGTTCTCTCCTGTGAGGTGGTACCGACGAATACAGACGATGCGAGCGGACTAGGTGACGCGGGGCATATGAAAAGCGGCGAGCGTGATGTGTTTTGTGTTTGCGCCGCAGGCAATTATGCCGCAACAGTAATTCATAAGTGCGACTGATGAACCCGAGCGTGAACTGCGTTTCAATTTCACAAAACACGAGCACTGGCGCGGTTTTCCGGGCGACAATGGCTGGAAAGGCAGGCGGGTATTGGAGTTTGTCGGGTTGCCTGGCGCCCCGCCGGACACTCAGTGCAATTTCTTTTTGTCTAACGCCGATCCCACTTTCGCAGAATCGCTGTCCGCGCGCCTGGCTTTCGGTCGATCGCGCAGTGCCTGGAAATACTTGTAAATGTCGATCGCCAACATCGGCAAATCTTCGCGGCATTCCTTCAGAAGCGCGGTCATTTCGTGAGGCTTGACCGAGCGCAACGCCTTGGGATCGATCTCGCCTGCGAGCAGGCTGATCGGAAACAGGAGATCACTGATTTCTTCGTCGTCGCCGGCATCGGTCCACGGCACGCTTGAGGATTCGACACCATCGAGAAACGCCTGGCACCAGGCGGCGTAGTCGTAGTCGCTGTCGCCTCCGCCCTCAGGGGCATCTTCCAGATTCAGCACCAGCCCGAGCGATTCGCCGGCTTTTAAATCGGCGGCGATTTCGTCGTGGAATCTGAGCAACAGCGCTTTCACTTCTTCGGCCTGCGCCTCGTTTTCGTATTCGGGATTGCCGAGTACTGCGGGCAACCATTCGGCCGCCGTCACGCGCACCGGCCCGCTGATGACCGCGCACACATAGCCCTGGATTTCGTCGAGCCCCATGGATTGTTTCTTGAACGTGGGTGTCGCCAGCAGAAATTCGAGGTGCGAAATTTCGGCATCGGTAAGGGGGTTGGCTTCCGTCTCGCTCATGGCGGTCTCGATTCAAGTTTGGTTTTGCGGTCAGAAACAATATTCTGAACCGCGCGCATGTTCCGCGCGATTTTTTTGCCATTGCCATTGCCACCATCATCGCCTGTCCCAACGTGGGATCAGGTTGCCTGCCATCGTCAAATGCTCGCGCGCCCGGTTGCGTGCGCAAGCCGTTTCGTGATCGCATTTTCGCGATCCGAGGTCATGACCAATTCATCGGTCGCGCGCGTCATTGCAACATAAAGCAGACGCGCTTCTTCGCGCAATTCACTATCCACTACCGTGTCGATCGCGCCGAGCCCGGCGACAATTACCAACGGGTACTCCAGGCCTTTCGAGGAATGCATCGGCATCAATTTCACCGTTTCCTGATTGCTGCCAAAGGCTACCTCGGATTTCCAGGTTGCCGGTATGCCGACTTTGCGTAACGCGGCCTTGATCGATTTGCCAGCGGGATAATATTCCCGGTATAGCACGGCCATCGAATGCCATGGCAGCCCGCCATCATGCGCGCATTGAAGGTGCGCCGCGATCCATGCAACCTCGTCGGGGAGCGTGGGCAATTGTATGAAGAGCGGTGCCGGTCCCTCGCGGCCGATTGCGATTGGCGATACGGTCGGCACATGATCCTCGTCGGTGGCGCGCTCGGTGAGGAGATCGGCTGCGAACAAGGCGGCGACGCGTGAAATTTCGCGCGTGTTGCGATAGTTGATTTTGAACACCGTGGTGCGGCCCTGCGCTTCAATCCCCACGCTTTTGAAACTGAATTTTTGCCGCGCCGATTTTTGGTAAATCGATTGCGCGTCGTCGTACAAAACCAGCAGCGAATTGCTTGTCGGGTTGACCATTTGCACAATCAGCTTGAACCACTCGGGCCGGAAATCGTGGCCTTCATCGATCAGCAGCGCATCGTATTGCCCCCCCGGGATCTGCTTGGCATCGACACCTTTGATCACTCGCGCAACCAGTTCCTCGTAGTAGCCGTCGCCGTCGTTATACTTCGGCAGCGCGACATGATACGCGCGCAGTTGCGCGTGGCACCATTTATGGAAACTTTTCACGACCACTTTATCGGCCAGGTTTTTCGCGCGCATCCAGTGTTCGAGGCGCTCGGCGAGTTTGACGTTGTAACAGAGAATAAGGATCGGTTTGGCGGAGGTTGCGGCGAGAAATATCGCCCGGAAACCGAGGATCAGCGTCTTGCCGGAACCCGCCACACCATGCACTACGCGGTGGCCTTCGCCCAGGCTGCGCGCAAGTTGCTCCTGCTGCAAATCCATCACCCGCATGATGTCCGGTATGGCGGGAATGACTGTAGTCTTTGTCGAGGCGCGCGCGGGATCAGTTGATGGCGCATCCGGCATAAACAAATCCATCGAGCGCGCGGCAATACGGATTTCCGGAAACATGTGCCAGCGGATGCGGTCGATCTGCGGCAGCGAGAGATGGCCGAGAAAGCGGATCGTAAACATGCCCCACAGGCGCTGTTGAAAAGTTTCCGCCTCGATCGATTCCGTCATCTCGTCTTTGCAAATCACGTGATGCGGCTCAATCACGCTGTCGAGTTCGGCTTTATCAAACTCGCGACGGGTGATATTTGAAAAGATGACGCCGTAACCCCACGGCAGCATCAGATGGCCTTTGAGCCGCCCATCGGCGAATGTCAATTGCGGATCCTGCTTCAAACAATCGGCGACCGCATGCGCATAATGCCGCGCTTGCAACAACGGGTTCGCCACATGTTTCAGGCCGGTGTCGAGATGAAGCTGAAAGCTGTTTTTGTCCGCGCCGACAATGATGTCAAATTTCCAATCCTTGACTTCCAGAATCAGAATGCCGCGCTGCGGATGCAGCACCACGAAATCCGGATGCAGATTGGCCGGGCCGACGGGTACGTCGTACCAAAGCAGGTAATCGTCTTCAAGTTTCTCCTGCAAACGCTCCGCGCAACGACGCTCGCCCGAGGTGGCAAATTTACAGGCACCGATGGCGGGGATGAGAATGGCCATGATGGAGTTTAATCGGTTGCAACGATCATCAATGGAGATTCGATTTGCGGACATCAAACCATAGCATTGGCGCGCTTCGCAGCGGCAAATGTGCTGAAAAGGCTCGTCAGTGCTTGAGTTTCAGGTCGTAATTCTATTTATCCCGTCATCCTCGCGGACGCGGGGTGGCAATTTTGGTTGGGTGGGATATGGGTTAGAAATTTTGTTAACCGCGGGCGCGGGGCGGTCAAAAATATAGAGTAAA
>JANOKK010000062.1:0-5602 GCA_031419255.1 Betaproteobacteria bacterium | reverse complement strand
GTCCATGACCGACCGCCCGCGCTACGCGGACCATTCGCGCGAAACCTTCGATGCCGCGCTCAAAATCAGCGAGCAGATCGCCACTGATCTATTCGCGCCGCACAATCGCAAATCGGATTTGAACGAGCCGCACTTTGATGGCGAACGCGTTCACCTGATCCCCGAGATCAAATCTGCGCTCGATGCCTTTGCGGCTGCAGGATTGATGGCCGCAGGGTATGACTACGACCTCGGTGGCATGCAGCTACCGACCGTCGTCGAAAAAACCTGCATGGCGTGGTTTATGGGCGCCAATGTCGCGACAGCCGGTTATCCGTTTCTCACCATCGGCAACGCCAACCTGTTGCTCGCGCACGGCACGCCAGAACAAATTGAACGGTTCGTCAGGCCAATGCTTGCGGGCCGCTACTTTGGCACCATGTGCCTGTCCGAGCCGCAGGCGGGTTCATCGCTCTCCGATATCAAGACGCGCGCGGAACCTGACGGCGATGGCCACTATCGCCTCACCGGCAACAAGATGTGGATTTCCGGCGGCGAACACGACTTGACGGAAAACATCATTCACCTGGTGCTCGCCAAATTGCCCGGCCCGGATGGAAAATTGATTCCCGGCGTCAAAGGTATTTCGCTTTTTGTTGTGCCGAAATTTTTGGTTAACGCCGATGGCACGATAGGTGAACGCAATGACGTCGCGCTGGCCGGGCTCAACCACAAAATGGGCTATCGCGGCACCGTCAACACGCTGCTGAATTTTGGTGAAGGCAAATGGACCCCCGGCGGCAAAGCGGGTGCCATCGGTTATCTGGTCGGCGAGGCGGGCAAAGGGCTCACCTGCATGTTCCACATGATGAACGAGGCGCGCATTGGCGTCGGCCTCGGGGCCACCATGCTCGGCTACACCGGCTATTTGCATTCGCTCGATTACGCGCGTAACCGTACGCAAGGCAGAAACCCGCTGGCGAAAGATCCCGCTGCCGCGCAAATTGCGATCATCGAACATGCCGACGTGAAGCGCATGTTGCTCGCGCAAAAATCCTACGCCGAAGGCGCGCTCGCGTTGAATCTGTATTGCGCCAAATTGGTCGATGATGAAAAAACCGCCGACCTGGAATCCACGCGCCGCGAAGCAACCTTGTTGCTGGATATTTTGACGCCAATCGCCAAAAGCTGGCCCTCGCAGTGGTGCCTCGAAGGCAACAGCCTCGCGATTCAGATACACGGCGGCTACGGCTACACGCGCGATTTTCCGGTCGAGCAGTTCTATCGCGACAATCGACTGAATCCGATTCACGAAGGCACACACGGCATACAGGGGCATGACTTGCTGGGCCGCAAAGTGGTGATGCAGGACGGTGCCGCGTTCAAGTTGCTGGTATCGCGCATTGAAGCGACATTGCGATTGGCGGACGAGGATGGCGACTTGACCGAACTGGTCGGCGATGTCTTCAGCCTGCTCGATCATCTGGTGGAAACCACACGCGATCTGCACGCGGCAGGAGACATCAACAAAACGCTCGCCAACGCATCCGTTTATCTGGAGGCGTTCGGACACATCGTGATGGCGTGGATCTGGATTGAACAAGCGCTTGCCGCGGCCGCCGCACCGAACCGGCACGACGATTTCTATCTCGGCAAAATGCACGCCTGCCAATATTTCATTCGCTGGGAATTGCCGAAGGTGCGGCCGATGCTAAATTTACTGGAGTCGATTGATACGACCACGTTGGATATGAAAGACAGTTGGTTTTAGGCTACGACCAATGCCGGCAAAAAACTCCACCACGCGTTTCTCCTCGCGCGTTGATGACTACATCAAATACCGTCCGCATTATCCCGCCGAGATAATCGATTTGCTCGCCGATAAATGTGGTCTCACGCCCGAAAGCGTCATTGCCGATATCGGCTCCGGCACCGGAAAACTCACCAAACTGTTTCTGGAAAACGGAAATCCGGTGGTCGGTGTAGAGCCGAATCGCGAAATGCGCGAAGGCGGCGAAAACTATCTCGCCGAATTTGCCCGCTTCACCAGCGTTGATGGCACCTCTGACGCCACGCGCCTGCCGCCGCAGTCAATGGATTTCATCCTCGCCGCGCAAGCATTTCACTGGTTCGATCAAACCAAAACCCGCGCCGAATTTCAGCGCATCTTGAAGGTCGACGGCTGGGTAGTGCTGATATGGAATGATCGCCGCACCGATTCCACGCCGTTTCTTCGCGATTACGAAGCGCTGCTGCAAGATTTCGGTAAAGACTATAACGAGATCGAGCACAAGAATGTGCGCGACGAAAGTGTGTTCAGCGCTTTTTTCGGCGCGACCCCGTCAGCCGCGAGCTTCGACAACGCGCAACGCGTGGACTTCGACGGCCTGATCGGGCGGCTCAATTCCTCCTCGTATATGCCGGGCCGCGACGACCCGCGTCACGTGGCGATGGCCAAACGCGCGCAAGAATTATTCGCCGCGCACCAGCAAAACGGGATGGTCGCGTTTGAGTACGACACGCGGGTTTTTTATGGCGGAATGACCTGAAACTCCAGCATTGGCGGGGCCCCCGTGGCAAAAACGGCTGGAAAGCTGCACCAGTGCTTGTGTTTTCTGCTCACTTGACCTTCCGCCGTGGGGTCAGAGCGGAAATGATTTCCGAAACGGCCTGCTGATGAACGCGGCTCAGCTTGTGGTACTGATTGAGCAGTTCTTGATCGGTTAGCGCCGCACGATAGGGCGTCCGCAACTGTTGCGTGCCGTGTGCCGCCCCAGCTTCCTTGCCGAACCGAAGCCATTCGGTTCCCACCCCCAGCCACACGGCCAGCGCCTGGATCTTGTCCTGCGACGGAATCGCTTCGCTGTTCAGCCACTTGCGAGCCGCCTGCTGCGTCACTGCCTTGCCGGCATAGCGGGCGCTGAATTCCTCCGCCAGTCGAGTTGGGCTATCGGCCTCGACGCCACCATTTCGCAGGGCCTGCTTCAAACGCTTGCTGAATTCTTCGCGCTCACGACTGTTTGCCATGGCTGCGAACGTAGCATTACGGAAGATAACTATCAGTTGCCAAGTTACGTAACCATTAGTAACATGCGGGACGAACAACCCCGCCTACTACGGTTGGCGCATACCCTGCACAAACAGCCCCCGCATGACCGACGACGCAAGTCTGCCGCACGCGTCCCATCAACCCGCCGCCGATCTGGTCGAGCAGTTGCGGACGGTCGCGCCACAGGTGTTTGCGGAAGGCAAGATCGATTTCGACAAGCTGAAAGCATCGCTGGGTGAGTACCTTGAAATTGGCACCGAGCGCTATGGCCTTAACTGGGCTGGCAAGGCGGAAGCCTTTCGCAATATGCAGACGCCCAGCGTTGCCACGCTGTTGCCGATGCCGAAAGAAAGTGTCGATTGGGACGCCACCGAAAACCTGATCATCGAGGGGGACAACCTCGAAGTGCTGAAGCTGCTGCAAAAGCCCTATCACGGCCAGGTCAAGATGATCTACATCGACCCGCCATACAACACCGGCAACGAATTCATCTACCCGGACAATTTTCGTGAGGGGCTGGCCGACTACCTGCGTTACTCGGGCCAGGTCGGTGACGACGGGCAAAAGCGCAGCACCAATACCGAAACCTCCGGCCGCTTCCATTCAAACTGGCTGAGCATGATGTACCCGCGGCTATTGCTGGCGCGCAGCTTGATGCGCGAGGATGGCGTCATCTTTGTCAGCATCGATGACAACGAGGTGCATAACCTGCGGATGCTGATGAACGAAGTGTTTGGGGAAGAGAATTTAATTTCCGCAATTATCGTGCAATCGAATAAGCGTGGACAAACTTACAAAGACATCGCGAAGACACACGAATACATTTTGGCATTTTCGAAAGGTGATGCTCCATCGTTATATGAGCTCGAAAAAGATGCGGACGCGTTGCCACATAAAGACTCACAAGGCTCTTTTGACCTTTGGGAGTTACGAAACAGAAATCCGAAATTTGGTAGGTTCAATAGAGAAAATTTATTTTTTCCAGTATTTGTCCGGCCGCAAGTTAAGGACGAGTGTGGCTATTCAAAAGTGACGCTGGAAAGAGTGGATGCTGGAGCAGTAGAGGTTTTCCCACGTAATAGCAACGGTGATGACGGTTGTTGGCGTTGGAGCAGGGACAAGATTCTCGGCTATGACCTGAACATTGCCTCACCTGTACTTGTGGCAAAGCAGAAGCGAGACGGTGGTTGGAATATTTACGAAAAGTCCAGAAAGAGCACTACAAAGGCAAAGTCGCTCTGGGACGAAGCCGACGTAATCAGTGAGCAGGGGACAGTCCAACTTGGGGTCTTGGGAATGGGCAATCTGTTTGACCACCCCAAGCCGGTTGGGCTAATAGCAAAGTGCTTGAAAATAGCTACTCGAGACGATGACCTAGTGCTAGATTTTTTTGCGGGTTCAGGAAGCACGGCGCAGGCGACGCTCGATCTGAACAATGAGGACGGCTGTAAACGCAGGTTCATTCTCGTGCAGTTGCCGGAAAGAACTGACAAAGCCGACTATCCAACCATTGCGCACATCACGCGCGAACGAGTAAGGCGTGCGATTGCCAAGCTTGCTTCAAAGGGAAAGACCGGCTTCCGCGCGTTCAAACTATCCTCCAGCAACTTCAAAATCTGGAACGCGGACAAAATAACTCGGCGCGCCGCAGAAGCCTCGGAAGCGTTGACCGAGCAACTAAAGCTATACGCCGACAACATCGAACACACACGCGGTCCGCAAGACAAACTCTACGAGCTGATGCTGAAAAGCGGCTTTCCACTGTCGAGCAAGGTCGAGCAAATCGACGTTGCCGGCAAGCCGGTCTGGTCGGTTTCCGAGGGCAAATTGCTGATTTGCCTGGAGAGCCCGCTAACGCGCGAGGTGTTGCAGGGCATCGTCGCGCTGAAGCCCGCGCGCATGCTTTGCCTTGACGCCGCCTTTGCCGGAAACGATTCGCTGAAAACCAATACGCTGCTGGACGCAAAATCGCAGGGCGTCGTGTTTCGCACGGTGTAATGGTAATGGCTCGCGCCGCATGAAAATCCGCTTCGATGGCAATCAGGCCTATCAACTCGATGCGATCAATGCCGTTCTCGACCTGTTCGATGGACAGCCTCTGGCGGCAGGCGGGTTTGAATTCAGTCTGACTAACGAGCGCGGCCTTCCTTCAGAGCTGGGGATTGGCAACGAATTGGTACCGGATGACGCGATGCTGCTCGCCAATCTCGGCAAAGTTCAGACCCGCAACGGCATCGCCGTCAGCGAAACATTGGACGGCATGAACTTCTCGGTGGAGATGGAGACCGGCACCGGCAAGACTTACGTTTATCTGCGCACCATTCACGAGCTGCATCAACGCTACGGTTTACGGAAATTCGTTATCGTTGTGCCCAGTGTGGCTATTCGCGAAGGCGTAATGGCCAGCTTGCGCATGACGGAGGAACATTTCAAGGCGCAGTTCGACAATACGTCGATCGATCCTTGGGTGTACGACTCGCGGCAGGTGTCGCGTCTCCGTCAATTCGCCGCTGCCAATACATTGCAGGTACTGGTGATCAATATCGATGCGTTCAACAAGACCGCCAATAACGT
>JANOKK010000061.1:0-2021 GCA_031419255.1 Betaproteobacteria bacterium | reverse complement strand
TTAACCCGAAGCCGCTGCCGAGATACAACAGGCCTGCCAGCAATATCGGCGATACATCGCCCACCAACGATTTCGCCAGCGGCGTGCTCGCACCGAAGAGCGCGGCGGCGACGAGTGCGTGAAGAATGGGAAGATTCATGGCAGCGAGTCGGTTGTCACATCAAGCGGACTCGTTGTAGATTACCTTCAAGGCCATTCAACTCGCGCAGCAACGACCCGCGGCCTGAATCGGCGGGCATTTCACCGTGCCGTAACTGCAGAACACGCAGCAATCGCCTTTCAATGGTTTGAGAAGCGTCTTGCAACCGGTGCACTCGTAAAACCACTGGCAGGCGTCGGTCGGCATCGTCTCTTTCTTGGTTACGCCACAGACCGGGCAAGTGATGGTGCTTTCGAGTATGGCGTTTAGTGCACCCGTCATTTCTTCACCGTTGTCGGAAAGCCTGCATCGGTCACCGCCTTGGCTAATTGCGCCGGCTGGACTTTTGCCGGATCGAATTTGACCTCGGCCATTTTCGATTTGAGATCGACGTTCGCCTCGCTGACACCGGGCTGCATCTTAAGCGCAGCCTTCACCGTGAGCGGGCAAACCGCGCACGTCATGCCGCTGACTTCCAAGGTGGCGTTGCGGGTTTCGGCGGCTACTGAAAGGTGGGAAAAGATCGCAAGGGTAAAAGCGATGAGCATAGATTTCATGAATATCCGAATCAGTAAAGGAGGAAAGCGTAAAAGGGAAAGGCAAACATCGCCACGACAATCGCCATCACCAGCCAGAAGACGATGCGCTGGCGCTTCAATACGGTGGGCACAGCACAAACATCGCCTGGCGCGCAACGCGGTGGCTGAATGTAGAGCCGATAAAACGCGAAGCCGAAAAACGCAAACGTCAGCAACGCAAAAAGAGGCTGATAGGCCTCGAGCGCGCGCAACGACGATACCCACGCGCCGCCCAAGCCCAGCGACACCAGCAACAGCGGGCCGAAACAGCAGGCGGTCGCGCCAAACGCGGCGAGCGCGCCGGCAAGCAGGGAAGTCTTTGTGGTGGTGGATGGATTCATTTCGCGAGGATACAGTCTGTAGTACGCTACGGAGTCAAGGCCTGCCTTCGATCGATTTTCGATGGCAGCACTTTCGACCGCAACGACGAATAAAAGTTTCCGTTTTCATCTGGATAAACATTGCGCTTTCACAATCGTCGCCATCAAGCGTACATTCCGTACTTCGCTACGGAGACAATCATCTATGAGCAATGAATCGATGACGATCGGCCGCGTGGCCGTCGCGGCAGATATCCATTTGGAAACCATTCGCTACTACCAACGTTTGGGACTGGTCGGCGAACCGCCGCGTCCGCTGGGCGGCATACGTCGCTACGACGAAACGACCGTCGCGCGGTTGCGGTTTATCAAGCGTGCCCAGCAATTGGGGTTCGCGCTGGATGAAGTGCGCCAACTGCTCGCGCTGGAAGATGGGCAGAGTTGTCGCGAGACCCGCGCGTTGGCGGAAAAAAAGCTCTCCATCATCAACGCGCGCCTGACTGATCTTCGGCGCATGCAGAAGCTATTGAAATCGCTCATCGCCGAATGCGACTCGGGAAAGCGACCGCGCGCGTGTCCGATCATCGCGACACTTACGGCCTAGGAACCGCGATAGGTCGCGTCTCGGAGAGTCCCCTATCGCAGTCGGTTTGCGCGAGAGTTATGCGACGCCTGCAATTGGTCGCGTGGCTTTGACGCATTTATCAACCGACTTTCACATTCGCTAGCAGGCCACCGCTGCGCGTACACCTGCTCAATTGAAAGGTCGGAAGTAACGCATCGCAGAGCGTCAACTAATCCGCGCGAATATCATTGATCAATCTGCCGACCAATGCTAATTTTCGCCCTTCCGCCTCGGGGATGCGCCGCAACGACACGGTTGTTCTAAGCAAACCAATGTGGGCGGCGAGTTCAACAAAGGTTTGTTCGCCCTCTTGCGCATTCACAACGATTTCCTGCATTTCACGGCGGGTGCGCAAATCC
>JANOKK010000060.1:0-1400 GCA_031419255.1 Betaproteobacteria bacterium | reverse complement strand
GCCGCAACCCGAGCCCGGAGCCAACCAGGTGCTGGTGCGCCTGCACGCCGCCAGTTTGAACCGTGGCGAATTCATCGTCGGCCACGGTCTGCACGGCAAGCCCGGAACGGCGAAGGCGATTGGCATGGAAGGCGCGGGTGAAATCGTCAAGCTCGGCAGCGACGTAAGCAGCGTTAGCGACGTTAGCGGGTTCACGTTGGGGCAGCGCGTGATGGGCCGTTGCGCAGGCGCATTCGCCGAATACGCGCTGATGGACGTGCGGGAGACGATGGTGGTGCCCGCACATCTCTCATGGGAAGAGGCGGCATCAATTCCGCTGACGTTCATCGTGGTGCATGACATGCTGGTGAGTCAGGGCAAACTGAAGGCCGGCGAATGGATGCTGGTGACGGGTGTGTCGTCCGGTGTTGGTGTGGCGGCATTGCAGGCCGCCAAGGCGCTGGGGGCGAACGTGATCGGCACCTCGGGTTCGCAGGAAAAATTGGATCGACTGAAGCCGCTAGGACTTGATGTTGGCCTCTGCACACGCGAGCCTAATTTTTGCGACGCAGTGCTGAAAGCCACCGATCGCAAGGGTGTCAATCTGGTCGTCAACACCGTCGGCGGATCTGTGTTCGCCGAGTGCGTGCGCGCGATGGCGTTTGAGGGGCGACTTGCCACGGTCGGTTACGTCGATGGAGTACTGAAGAGCGAAATTGATATTCAGGCATTGCACGCCAAGCGCCTGACGCTATTCGGTGTATCGAATAAATTGCGCAATGCTTCGCAGCGTGCGTCGGGAGTCGCCGGATTTGTGGCCGATCTTTTACCGCTGATTTCAGTGCCGAATTTTCGACCGGTGATCGATAAGATTTTTCCGTTCGCCCAGCTTGCGGAGGCGAAGACGTATATGGAATCGAATCGGCATCTTGGGAAGATTGTGTTGGCAATGGGGGCGCAGCAGCAGTGACGAGCTGGCGTTTCAATATTTTTGATCCCGATAACAAAAAGGGCCGCTAATGTTGCGGCCCTTTTTGATTGTTGGTGGAGATGAAGAGGATAGAGGGTTGCGCCCTGCATGGCGCAACCCGCTCCGGGCGGCAATAGCAAAGCAGTTTGCTCTTGCTTTTCGCCCTCCGCCTCGTCGACCTGCGGTCGAGAGTTCGATCTGTTGAGATCCACCAACAAACCAAAGGGACCGCAAAATGCGCGGCCCCTTTGGTTTATTGGTGGAGATGAAGAGGATCGAACTCTCGACCTTCGCATTGCGAACGCGACGCTCTCCCAGCTGAGCTACATCCCCGAAATTTCAGAATTAATTTTACACCAAGGCAAACGGTTTATTTCAGGTGCCAGGTGGTGCTTTGGTTGCGCATGTTCGAGATCTGTGAGAGAGCGCAGCCATTTCGATCTGAGGACAG
>JANOKK010000059.1:0-1100 GCA_031419255.1 Betaproteobacteria bacterium | reverse complement strand
GTCTGCGACGAGAACTTCGGTTCCGGTACTTTTACCGATAACACGCAGGTCAATCCTTCGCGCAAGTCATCGCCCGAGGTTTCCACTTTGGCTTTTTTGGCAAACTCGTTTTCTTCGATGAACTTATTGATCACGCGCGTCATCGCCGCGCGCAAACCGGTCAAATGCGTGCCGCCGTCGCGCTGGGGAATATTGTTGGTGAAGCACTGTACGGATTCGCTGTAGCTATCGTTCCATTGCATCGACACTTCAACCGTCATGCCCTCTTTCTCGCCAACCGCATGGAATATGCGCGGATGCAGAACCGTCTTGGTGCGGTTCATGTATTCGACGAAACCCTTTACGCCGCCGGAATAGGCGAAGTTCTCGCTCTTGCCATTGCGCTGATCGACCAATTCGATTTTCACACCGTTGTTCAAAAACGAAAGTTCGCGCAAGCGCTTTGCCAGAATTTCGTAGTGGAATTCTATGTGTGCAAACGTTTCCTTGGACGCCATGAAATGTACTTCGGTGCCGCGCTTTTCGGTATTGCCCACCACCGCCAACGGTGCAACCCGCTCGCCGTGTCTGAATTCCATTTGGTGCGCTTTGCCATCACGCCAGATGCGCAGTTTCAGCCACTCCGAGAGCGCGTTGACGACCGACACGCCAACACCGTGCAGTCCGCCCGACACTTTGTACGAGTTGGCATCAAACTTTCCGCCGGCGTGCAACTCGGTCATGACGATTTCGGCCGCCGAGCGCTTGAATTCGTCGTCTTCCTTGATGCCGGTCGGTATGCCGCGACCATTGTCCATCACCGATATTGAATTATCGGAATGAATCGTGATCTTGATGTCGTCGCAAACACCTGCAAGCGCTTCATCGATTGCGTTGTCGACGACCTCGAAAACCATGTGGTGGAGGCCGGATCCGTCGGAGGTATCTCCGATGTACATCCCGGGCCGTTTGCGGACCGCTTCGAGTCCTTTCAGAATTTTGATTGAGTCTGAATCATATGCTGCCGGTTCCGGCTTTTTCGGTGCTGACATGGTGTTCCTAAACGTAATGGGTGTTTCCGCCGATCAGGACTTTCCGCGCGGCGTTCTTGTTTTAATGAG
>JANOKK010000058.1:0-3294 GCA_031419255.1 Betaproteobacteria bacterium | reverse complement strand
CGCGATCTGGCCGCGAAGATGCGCAGCCTGATCCCGCGCCAGATGTTTGATATCGCCGTACAGGCCGCAATTGGTGCCAACATTATTGCGCGCGAAAATATCAAAGCATTGCGCAAGAATGTGCTGGCCAAGTGTTACGGCGGCGATATTTCGCGCAAGCGCAAGTTGCTTGAAAAGCAAAAAGCCGGCAAGAAACGCATGAAGCAGGTCGGCAATGTAGAAATTCCTCAGGAAGCGTTCCTGGCCATCTTGCAGGTGGAGAGCCGGTGAGCCTCGCGTTCCCTAAACTCACGACTGATTCCGCCAAAATGGTGGTTCGTCGCGTGGCGGCTGCAATTTTTTCGGGCGGCGGTGATGATTCGCCATCGGTTAGAGTCGGCAAACATCGCGCGAAACTTTTCGAAAGGCATCAATGAACTGGGAAACAATCGGCTGGTTGGCGTTGGGCGTCAGCGGCGCGTTGATCGTGGCGAGTTTTTTTGTCGGCCACAAGATGACGCCTGCCGGTAATGCGCCAGCGGTATCGGCGGAAGGCTCGCATCCATTGCACGCCTGGCTGGAAATCGCCTGGCCGGTGTTTTTTATCGCTGCAATGGGCATGCTCACGCTGAAAGAGATATTGGGTTTCTCGGCCGTATTGCTGCTTGCCACCACCATTAGCGGATTGATTTGGGGCATCGATACGCTGTTGCTGCGAAAAAAGCGCGGCGAATCGGCGGAACCCGTTGTGGTGGAGATGGCGCGCAGTTTTTTCCCCGTTATTTTGATCGTCTTCCTGCTGCGATCGTTTCTCTATGAGCCGTTCAAAATTCCATCCGAATCGATGTTGCCGACGTTGCAGGTTGGTGACTTTATTCTGGTCAATAAATTCACCTACGGCGTGCGGCTGCCGGTAATTAACAAGAAGATCGTCGAAACTGGTTCACCGCAACGCGGCGATGTCATGGTATTTCGCTATCCCGAAGATCCGGCGAAAGATTTCATCAAGCGTGTCGTTGGCACGCCGGGTGATAAAATTGCCTATCTCAAGAAACGTTTGACGGTGAATGGCAAGGCAGTTGACATGCAAAGCATGGGAACGGCGACCGAAGTCGATCAACGCCTGGGGCTGCGCAGATTCGAATCTTTCCGCGAAAAATTCGACGACAAAAATCACAGCATTCTGCTCAATCCCGACGCAGTCGGCGTGAACCTCGCCGGCGTCCGCCAGTTTCCCAATCGTAATAATTGCGAATACAATAATGACGGAGTGGTTTGCACGGTTCCTGCGGGGCATTATTTCATGATGGGCGACAATCGCGATAACAGCGACGACAGCCGTTATTGGGGTTTTGTGCCGGAGGAAAATATCGTCGGCAAGGCCGTGCTGGTGTGGATGAATTTCAGTTCGCTAAAACGTGTCGGATCGAGCATCGAATGATGTTTCCCGTTGCCGCCGCAGGCCCAACAATTGCCGTTTTCAACGCCCCGAGGATTCCCATGTATTCACCGCGAAAAAATCTGCAACATCAGCATGGCATGAGTTTCTTCATGCTGGTCTTTGTCATGGCGGTGTGCGCTTTCGTACTGCTGATGGGTTTGAAGTTGTTCCCGGTCTATAGCCAGTATTTCAATATCAAATCGGTCTTCAAAGGCATGGCCGCCTCCGAAGAGGTCCGTTCGGGAACGGTCGCTGAAATTCGCAAGAGCTTTGACCGTCGCGCGACCATTGGTTACGTCGAGGACATTACTGCGGACGACCTGGAAATCACCAAGGAAGGCGGCGAAACGGTCGTCACCGCCGCCTGGCAGAAAAAAATCCCCTTGTTTACCGGTTACACGTTGGTGGTGGACCTGAACGTGAGCACGGCGGCCAAGTAGCGGCATCTCGATGAGTTCCAACGCCCAGGCGCTTGAAACCCGTCTCGGCCATGCGTTTTCCAGCGCGCCATTGCTTACCCAGGCGCTGACTCATCGCAGTTTCGGCATTCCCCACAACGAACGGCTGGAGTTTCTCGGCGATAGCGTCTTGAATTGCGCCATCGCGGCGTTGATCTACGCGCGCAATCCCGATATGCCGGAAGGCCAGCTTAGTCGTCTTCGATCCAATTTAGTCAATCAGTCAACGCTTGCTGAAATCTCCGGTGGCTTGGGATTGGGTGAACTGTTGCGGTTAGGCGAAGGCGAACACAAGACCGGCGGTGCTTCGCGCCCATCCATTCTTGCCGATGCGCTGGAGGCGGTGTTGGGAGCCATTTATCTCGATGCCGGATTTGACGCCGCCACTTCCACCGTGGAACGATTATTTTCCCCACAATTGGCGCTGGCGTTGGACAGCAATCCCGCCAAGGACGCCAAAACGGCGCTGCAGGAGTGGTTGCAAGCGCGCAAATTGCCATTGCCCCTGTATGCCGTGCAACGGGTATCGGGGGACGCACATCGTCAGGTATTTCATGTCCGCTGCGAAGTGCCGTCACAGGCCATCGATACGACAGGGCAGGGCACCAGCCGCCGCACCGCCGAGCAAGATGCCGCGATGCAGGCCTTCGCCATGATCAATAACGCATCACCGACGGCTGTGCAACATGCGGCAGAACGCATCGAGAAAACATGACAGCATTTAAATGCGGCAGCATAGTGATTGTCGGCAGACCCAACGTCGGCAAATCGACGCTGCTCAATCACCTCGTTGGCCAGAAAGTCAGCATCACCTCAAACAAGGCGCAGACGACGCGCCATCGCATTACCGGGATCCTCACCGACGAAGCTGCGCAGTTTCTGTTTCTGGATACGCCGGGTTTTCAGAAATCCCACGACAACGCGTTAAATCGCGTGCTCAACCGCACCGTGAGCCAGGCCGTCAGCGACGCCGATGTCGCGCTGTTCATGGTCGAGGCGCTACGTTTTTCCGAGGCCGACGGAATCGTGTTAAAGCAACTGTCGGGATTCAAAACGATTTTGCTGGTGGTCGCCAAATGCGACAAGGTGAAAGAGAAATCGAAGCTGATGGCGTTCCTCAAGGAAATGCAGGGCAAGGCGGATTTTGCGGCCCTCATTCCGGTCAGTGTTAAACAGAAAAAATCGCTCGATGAATTGAAAAAAGTCATCCGTGGATATCTCCCCGAGGCCCCCGCCATGTTCGGCCCGGACGATTTTACCGATCGTACCGAACGTTTCATGGCGACCGAATTTATCCGTGAAAAAGTATTTCGACAATTGGGCGATGAATTGCCTTACGCGACCAATGTGGTGATCGACAAATACGAAGAAATCGGGTCGCTGCACCGGATTTTTGCCAGCATCATCGTCGAGAAA
>JANOKK010000057.1:0-13322 GCA_031419255.1 Betaproteobacteria bacterium | reverse complement strand
ACTGCTGCCAAACCTGCCACCACTGCGACGTGCAGAGATTTCTTTTTCAAGGCGTTCATTTTTTGAGTTACTCCTATGAGGATAAAGTGATCACTTTAGAGGCTACAACGTGCGGATTCTATACTAGCTAAACCCGTTTTTCAATCAATTTGCTTTGAGGCTAATTACTGTTGAAATGGTATTACTTTATGCATTTCCGAGTATTACTTTTTGCACCTTTGTGTACTAGAACTATTTTCGGCCCTAACCTCGATAGACAAACCACCATTTGCCGTCAACCAAGAGCCATTGCTCACTAATGGGTATCTGCTGAGGCAGATTTGGCAATACATTAACTACAAGCGTTACTGTCACATCGCATACATCAGGCTCACATGTCGCGGAGGTTACAGAAGCCTTAAGCCAGCTGGCTCCACTAAGCCTGCCGCGAAAAACGTCGAACGGCAGCGTGCTGCGCCCAGATGGAGTTATAAATTCAAACGCTTTGTCTAGTTGACCTGCAACCAAGGCATCCCACCTCGCTTGTGCCCTTGCTTTTACAGCTTGTTCGGGCGTCAAATGGGACACTGGGACTACAGCACATCCAACTGCGAACAATAGCAAGTAACCACTAATTGCTACTTTAAACAAATTCAAAAATCGCACAACGAATCCAGTTCTTCAAGCAAATAGTTAAAGTAAAGTCTTAAGTAATGTCTCTGAACGGCAAAGGGTAATGAAAACAGCGTTCGCCGTCAACACAAAAACCGTGCCTTTTCTAAAATAGTCACTTTTTGATACTAAAAGTATTATTTTGTTGACTTTGGCAAGTAGGCTTCAAGGGAAGGTAACTTTTTCCGGATCTCGTCTGTGACGGCTCGCGCGTCTTCAGGATTGGTTACGACGGTCGGGGTTATCAGGAGAACAAGCTCAGTACGCTTCTTGATAAGACTCTGAGTTCCAAACAGTCCGCCGATCAGCGGAATTTTCGACAACAGTGGTATTCCCGACGAACCGGTCGTGTTCGTATCGGCAATCAATCCCGCCAGTACCATCGTTTCGCCGGAGCTGACCGTCACCACGGTCTGTGCTTTGCGCGTTGATATCGTAGGATTTGAACCCGGGCCTGGCGAACTAACTTCCTGATTCACATCCAGCGTTACCCGCCCACCTGCATTGATGCGTGGCGTCACCGTCAGGATCACGCCGGTACTAAGATATTGTCGGGTAGTGACGACGTTTCCGCCCGTCGTAGTGCCGGTTGATGATCCCGTATCAACAGATATCTGATCTCCGACATTGATGGTCGCCTTTTCATTGTCGAGAACCATTACTCGCGGTGTTGATATCACCTTTGAGCGTCCGTCCGTTCCGAGTGCATGCAAAACCGCGCGAATGTCGCCGCCCGGCCCGATATTGATGAGTTGCAATCCAGATGCGGTCGGAACCAATGAGCGCGGATCGGTGACCGCCGTCCCGGAGGAGTTAAACAAGCCCGGGAGCCGCGGCAAACCCGCTGTCGAATCTCGCAAAGCGCCGACCGTGTTTAGGCGCGCATTGATAAACCACTCGATTCCAAAACTCAGTTCGTCATTCAACGTGACTTCGGCCACCAATACTTCGACTGATACCTGGCGGCGGGCCACATCAAGCTGCCGCAACGCACTCTGAATCGTTTCGTAATCCGACGGCGACGCCAAAATCAGCAGCGCATTGTTGTCGTTATCCGCAATGATGCGTACATCTTTCGACACCGATACGCCGCTGCCCGCGAACGACACCAGCGATTGTGCGGCAGCGGCTGCGGCAGGTTGCCCAGGTACGGTCGGCGGCGTGGCGATTTGGGCGGGGCGTTGACCGGGAGCGAGTGTTGGGCCGGTCGAGGATTGTTTGTTGCCATAAACTTCGCTCAACAACTGGGCCAACTTCTCGGCTTTGCCGTGCTGCACCGGATACACATTCAATCTCACGCCGCCGGAGGCACCGCCGGCGCGATCGAGCCGATCAATCCACTTCTTTGCTTCCTCCAGATACTTGGCTTGGGTGGTAACAACGAGCAGCCCATTCATGCGCTCGATCGGGATTATTCTGACAATGCCCGCGAGCGGGCTTTGCGCGGCGGTGCCAAATATGCGATCCAGATCCGCCGCCAGCGCCTTAACGTCGGTCGACATCTGGAACAACCCTACCGAGTAACCTGCGAGAAAATCCACATCGAACAAATCGATAATGTCGAACAGGTGCCGCAATTCGCGCTGGGTGCCGGAAATAATGACCAAATTTCGCACCGCATCTATTTGCACCGACGCGGCGGGATCGGTGACGTAAGGCGTGAGAATGCGAAGCATATCCGCAGCACCCACGTATTTAAGTTGCACAATTTGCACTGAAAAGCCGGTCGGCAAAGGTGTCGTCGAGGTGCCGACTTGCGGGGAAATGGATCCTCGCGTGCCTTGCGCGGCGGGCATGATTTTGTAAAGGCCTTCCTCACGCAACATGATCTGGCCGTTCTGACGCAGCATCATTTCAAGGATAGGGATCAGATCCTTGCGCGAAACGGGTTTCGAGAGCCGAATCGTGCCGGTGCCGGTCGTTGCGGGGTGAATCGAGAATGACTCGCGAAGATAGTCGCCCATGATCGATTGAACGATCGCACGAATGTCGGTCGCTTCAAAATTCAGACTGAATTCTTCAGAACCGGACGGCGCGGGTACCTGTGGAGGCGTCGCTTTGACGAAGTTGCCGGTTCCCGGCAAGACAAGCGTGTCCTTGGCACGCGCATTGACATCAGGCGCGACCTGCTGCGGAGGAAATGGCCCCGATGTCATGGTTGTCGGACGCACAGGTTTCGGCACGGGATCGACCGTTCCTTGCGTCGCGGCGCAGGCGCTCAATACGATCACGCTCAGGATCGCGACTGTGGCGGAATTCATTTGGGTTTTATTGGGCATCATTGGTTTTATGTTCAATAGTCTCGCAAAACACGCTCGCGCGCCAAGTGGTTCGGGTTCGTGCATATCGCATCTTCGGTGAGATTCATTGTTGCGGTGTTCCCGGGAATCGTCGGCGACGCTGCTGGGTGTTGCCATCGTCCGAGGGTGGTGGGGCCTGCGCGGCGGCGGCGGCACCGGGCGGCAAGACAAATCCTGGCAATTGCGATTGTCCCGGCAACGGTACTAACGGGTTGCCGACAGGCTGTGGCCGCGTCGGTGGTTGAGGTGCCACGCCAACATTCACGCCAGCAACCGGCTGCACGTTGGCAGGTGGTGCCACCATCCCCGGATTTCCGGGCATGGGTTGCATGCCGGGCGCACCAGGCGCATTAGGCACTTGTACCGGAGGTCTCGGCGGTGCGGGCGGTGATGCGGCGGTACGCAAAGTAAGCTCTTCGGTTTCCTCGCCTTGTTTCAACACGATCCGATTTGCCTCCACCGTCTCGAGCGTCATGCCGTTGATCTCTTTGCCTTTGGTGATCCGCACCGTTTTGCCGGTAGCCGTCTCAAACAAAAATGCCAGGGCGAGATCATTGCTGACCGATGTGCCGTTGAGCTTGAACTGGCCTTTTTTCATTGCGGGTACATTCGCGGCCAAGTTGACGGCTGCAGGTCGACGCGAAGGCGTAAATAACGGTCGCTCGCCGGTTTCCTTGAAGGCGCTGTCCAACGAAGGCAGCGCGAACAATGGCAGTGTCGCAAGAATGTCGGACGTGCCCGCCGCACTATTTGACGAAGGTAATGACCGTCGGATTGCCGATCCAAAACCGGTTTCAAAACCGATTGCGGCCAGCAGACCTAAAGACACCAAACCAAAGATTGCCGTCAATCCGTAACGCTGCCAGAAAATCGTCATCGTCGGGTTCATCCCTTACCCCCGGTGGCGGGTTTTGTGGCACCTGCTGCCGCGTCGGTGCCGATATGCGCGATCGCCGATACATCCATTTGCACAAACAAATCGGGTTCGGTCGCGCCTGCTGGCGGACGATAACCGAAGGGAACCTGCGAGCGGATCACCAGATTGTCATTGAACAGGTACGGCTCTTTCGACTCCAGCGCATGCAGCATACGGCGCAAATTGACGTTACTGATATTGAGCTGGAAATTTGCTGTGGCGATGCGGTAAGCGCCGTCGTCTTTAGCTGGGTTTGCACTTGCCGAAATCAGCCTGCCGCCACTACCTTCCACCACCTGTCGTACCTGATCCTGCAACTCGGCCGAGGCAAGCGCGCTGGTGGTGCCTTTCAGAAAAAGTTTGCGGATATCCTTGGCCCGCAAGGCCTCAAGCGCGCGCGCAATGTCCGGGCGCATCGCGTTGAAACTCGATTGGCTTTTCCATTGCCGCGTCATGCGGGCGAGATTTTCGTCGTAATGACGATGCAGCATAACAACCGGCACACTTATTGCCGCAATGATGGCCACCAGGATCAGCACCAGAATCGAGATGGCAAGAATCCGCCGGTCACGCGGATTGGTCGGCAGCCATCCGGGCAATGATGGCTTCATCATGGCTGCTTCCGATTCGTGACAATGGCAGGAGTCGGCGCGGCAGGCACCAGGGCCGGCTTAGTGGCAGCAGGAGCGGTCAGCGCATCTGTCTTCGGTGGCGGCGTCGATGGGGTCGC
Organism: Betaproteobacteria bacterium; assembly: GCA_031419255.1. Lineage (GTDB taxonomy): Bacteria > Pseudomonadota > Gammaproteobacteria > Burkholderiales > Usitatibacteraceae > UKL13-2. The sequence goes on along the minus strand of JANOKK010000057.1, from coordinate 8,725 downwards.
TGTGTTGCTGCCGTTGACACCTGGTGCAGCCGTGGTTGCACTGGGCGCAGCGTCAACGGGCGTTGCAACAACTGTTGTCGCAACAGGAGGGACGATTGATGGCGTCACTGTGGCGTCACCACTGATCGTTTTATCTCCCGGAACAACCGCCGCAGGCAATGCCTTCGGTTTCAATTCGGTCGCAACATGAAACCATTCGTTGGTGCCTTGGCTGCCTTTGCGGCTGATGGAGCGCTGCGATGCGTTTTGGAACAGCGGCGATTGCTCCAGCGCCTCGATGACCTTCGAGACCGCCAACGCTTCGCCGATGAGTGTGACTTCGCGGGTCTTGCTGTTGGATTTCAGGTCGAAGCTTTGCGCAACCGTCGTGTCAGGCGAAATTCTCGTCAGTTCCTCAAGAATCGCGATCGAAGAATGCATGCTCTGTTTTCTGCCGGAGATGTAATTGTGTTCGTTGGCAAGCTTGATGTAATCGTCATTGAGTCTTTGACTGATCTGGTATTCCGCGCTCGCCCTGGCGACCAAGGGGTTGAGCGCAATGACGGCTTCGCGTTTCTGCCAAATCGGCAACAGCAGCGCGATCAACATGAGCATCATTGCCAGTGCAAGTAATGCAAGATTTATCCTCAGCAGGTTTCCCCACTTTCTCGCCGGCTTGTCGCCGGCAGGCAGAAGCTCAATTGTTTGTCCGAGCGCATCGGCATCGGCAAACCCAACGCTTTCAACCGATAAACCCGCTTGACGCACTAACGCCAGCAAGGGGTCAACCGTATTTCGCGACGCAACCGCAAGCAGCACATCGATCGACTCGTGCTGAGGATCGCGCCTGCGCAATTTGACGTCGTAATACGCCTGCGCCGCCGTGAACGGCGTATGCCGGTCAAGTTCGAAACCCATGACTTCGCGAAGATTTTCCTCAACGGCGGCGGGCAGGACTATGTTCTTTTGCAATACCTGACGGGAATCCAGCAGCACACGGATCTGGGTGTTGCCCTTCGCACGCAATTCGCGCAGCAACGGATGCGTCGTCACCTCGCCGGCGGGAATGGTGGCCATGATCGTCAATTTGCCGGCATCCAGTCGAACCAGATGAATGCCTGCACCATCGATCATCATGTCGGTCACCGCCACATCGCCCACCAGCCAACTCATCAAACGTGGCGGTATCAGCGCGCGAAGCTCGCCGATCCACCAATGCCAGACGCCATTCGCGCGCGGCACAATTGCAGTGGGCGCGAGCGCGGGTGCGGCGGCCGCGGTCATGGTCAATGCGTCATTCATGTCGAAAGGTACACGTCGATAAATCCGGTTTCACTGTTTCGTTTCTCTATTTTGCCAAGGCATTGGTTGGCGAATTCTCGGTCGCAACTTGGGGCAAGGGTGGTACGGGCGTGTCTTGCGGAGTTCCCTCGCGCCAGCGCAGGAAGGTATAGGAACGCTTCGGAAAGGGCAAGCGCAACACCACTGCCTCGCGCACGAACGCGTTGCCATCGTCGCTACGGGCTTCGACACGTATATTCATCACGCCGTTCCCGAAAGACGGAAATAACAGGGATACCGGCGTGAATACGGGTATCGGCAGCTTGTTGATGCGCGCCTGTTCGCGTTGCTGAAGGTATTCATCGACTTGCAAATCCGTCACACCGGGAACCGCGCGCAACACATCCCGCGACGCTATTTGCGAATTGATGCCGCCTTGACGGGAATAAATGGTGATCAGCGGTGCGATGCGTTGATACAACGCCGGCGTCATACCCAGCACCAGCCGTAGTTCTTCGATTGACTGGAACACCGCATTGGCGGGTTTGTAGGTCAATCCGGCGGCGACATATTCCGTTTCTTCAGCGCCGCGTGGGCGCTTGAGGGAATCGGCATCACGCCAATCCAGAATCGCCTCCATCAGCGCAACCGCATCTTCCTCGGTCGTACCCTGTGATCGGAACAATCCGCGCATCAGCGCTTCATTGCCGACATTGATATCGATCTTGCCCGATTCGTCGAGGATGCTGACCTGCATCGTTTGTCCGTTGAACGACCAATCTTGCGGAACGCCCGCCGCATTCCAGCGATCCGGCATTTGCGGTGGCTTGGCCATTTCAAGGATCGCGCGCTGCACACCAGCGTTCGCGGCGGCTTCGAGCTTCGCGCGTGCAACCGAATTGCCGACGATGTTGATTTCGGTGCGCATCGCGTGGATGAATGACGACGCAATCAACATCAGCAAGGTCAAAATCCACAGGACGATGATGAGCGCAATTCCGGTCTGGGATTGGTGTTTGCGGCGGCGAATGGCGCAAATCGGACGCATGCTCAAGCTCTGCGCGCCGGACATTGGCGTTGAAACGCATTTTCATAGCAGCCGGCTTCCTCGCCCAGCTTAAGTGCGACCACCAAGGCGGGCGCATCGCGGCCAATATCGGTCTTGATGGAGATTTTCACCAACAGCGGCACCCGCAACGGCAGATTCCATTCATCCGTCCATTTTGGATCGGTCGTGTCGTTCTCCGACCCGAAGTAGGTGATCTCGATTTCCTTGACACCGTCAATCAATCGCGTCGGCTTGGCGGCTTCCAGACCATTCCAATCCTTGGCGTGCAAATCAAAATTTTCGCGCTTCAGAAACAGCGATTGCCTCCGTTTGCCGTCAGCACTTTCATCGTCGGCGAGATACAAATGGCCCCATTGCAGCCCGCCCTCCTTCAGTGCCGAGCCGAGGTTGAGGGCAGTCACAAACCGGATTTCTCTCTTGCCCCCTTCAAACGCAATTTTCGACTCGGGAATGCCGCGCCAGCGCACCGGAAAAATCTGCCCCAACTCACGGCGCAGGAAACCCTGCACGATGCGCTGATGGCTCGCCTCGCCAGCGCGCGCATCGCCCGTATCCCAGGCCCGCAGGCCGATATTGAGTGCCGAATAAATCAGGACCAACAATACGCCGAGCAAGGTGAGCCCGATGAGCATTTCCAGCAATGTGAAACCGCGAATGGTTGCGCGCGACGCAGTGGCTCTACTCATGACGGCCCTCCGATGCGGGGCGCAATTTGCAGCGTGGACAATATCACCACGCGCTCTTTGCGGTCATCAGTCGCAAAAGTCACGCGCGTTTCAATTTCGTAGAGTTGGGAGAAATGCTGCTTCTCGAAATCAAGTGCCTGCTGATCTCGTGGCGCAGGATCGACGTAGGGTTTAACCGTGACTTGCCACGCATAGTCATCATCGAATTTGCCGTTGGTGGTGCCTTCTTTCAGCGCCTCTTCCAGACCCATTGCCGCAAGTTTGGATTCGGCATGCATCGCCGCTTTCGCGTAATGGTCGGCGAGCGACGCCCCATTCACGCCGCGCGAAAAAATTTGCATCATCACGCCGAGCGCAACTGAAAACAGCGTGAACGCGACCAGCACTTCAAGCAACGAAAAACCGTGCAACTGACGTCTCATCGCACATGGCCTCAACGCATTTTTTATTGGCTTATCAGCCCGAAACGCCCTATCCATGAGCGTCTCCGAGGCAATGCCTTGAAGAATGTCTATCCACGGGCTTCTCCAGCCGGCCCGTCTTTGATCGTCACATGCCCCGTCAGCCAATCGACATCGACTTCAAACGCCCGGCCGCCCGCACCGACCGTGACGCGCCCGCCATTGGACGAGCCATCGGGATAGAACCGGATCGAGCCGACTTTGTCGGTGATCAAATCCGCCTGCGACGTGTAGAGTTTGACATCGAGTTTCTCGTGCAATTTGTGCGTCTTGGGATCGTTTTGCACGGTGAATTCGCGGCTCTCCAGATCGAGCGTCATCACTGCTTCGCGCCGTGAATTGATCGCGGCGTCACGCGTCAACCGCAGACCCGTGGCGACGGCGCGCGCGTTCGAGCGCAGTTCCGCGCCCGATACGCCGGAGAACACCATCTTTGGCAGCAGCGTGTAGGCAAGGCCCATGATGACGATCACGACCACCAGCTCGAGCAACGAATAGCCTCGTTGCATTCGACGCATGCGATGGCGCGCGCTTACTTGCATGGGTGTCTCACATTTTCCACGGGCGCGAATGTGAAATCACTCCCACGATCTGATGTCTTTGTTGGCTGGCCCCTCGCCACCTTCTTGCCCGTCCGCGCCGAGCGAAACGACTTCGTAGGGTCGATTGTCGGTTCCAGGTGAACGATAGATGAGATCGTTTTTCCACGGATCCTTCAATTCATCGGCATTTCTCACATAAGGGCCATTCCAACCGGTCACGCCCGATGGTGCCGTCAACAGTGCCTTCAGACCATCGCCGGTGTTGGGATACTTGCCGGTATCGAGTTTGTACAAATCAAGCACCCCACCTAAGGCAGTGATTTTGCTCTTGGCAATACGGCCCTGCGCCTGATCCTGTTTGCCGAAAATTGCCGTCGCCGCCCAACCGACAATCAGGCCGATGATGGTGATGACGACAATAATTTCGATCAGCGAAAAACCCTGCGATCGACGATGTTGAAAACGTGCATTCATGACAACTCCAGCATAAGAATTAAAATCTAAAGCGGTATGTCCATCAAATCGAACATGGCCACCAGAATCGACATGATGATGCCGCCGATCAGCAGCGCGAGCCCGACAATCATCACGGGTTCAATCAACGCCAACGCGCGCTTGATCGCAGCCGCCACCTCACGGTCATAGACTTCCGCCACCTGCACCAGCATTTCATCGAGCTTGCCAGTTTCTTCGCCGACGCCGATCATCTGCACCGCAAGCTTCGGGAACACGTTCGCTTCCATCATCGGCTTGGCCATGCCACGGCCTTCTTTGAGATTACGTGAAACACCATCGACCGCATCGCGAAACACCGCATTGCCCAGCGTGTCTTTCAAAATCGACAGGCCCGCAAGCAGCGGCACACCGTTTTGCAACAACGTGCCGAGCGAGCGCGAGAAGCGCGCCATCTCGACCTTGCCGATCAAATTACCCATCACCGGCCAGCGCAGAAATTTCGCATCCCAGCGCGCGCGCGATATCGGGTTCGTCAGCGATCGCTTCAACATCCACATCGCGAACACCACACCCGCCAAAATCAGCGGCCAGTTCTTGCGCAGGAAAATGCCGGTGGTGAGAACCATGTCGGTCGCCAGTGGCAGCGCTTTGCCGGATTGATCGAAGATCTGCTTGAACTGCGGCACCACGAAAATCACCAGAATCAGCACCGAGGCGACCGCCACCACGAATAAAATGGCCGGATAAATCAACGCAGACACCACACTTTCCTTCAGCTCGGCGGCGCGTTCCATATAGTCGGCCAGTCGCTGCATCACATTGCCGAGTGAGCCACCCGCTTCCCCAGCTTTCACCATGTTGATGTAGAAACGCGAGAACACGTCGCGATGTTTGTCCAGCGCCTTCGACAATGAGTTGCCGCCGCGCACTTCGTTGCGAATCGTAATCAACAATTCGCGAACACTTTTTTTCTCCGCCAGATTGATCAGAATTTCGAGCCCGCGATCCAGTGGTAATCCGGCGCGCAGCAACGTCGCGAGCTCACGGGTGGTGGCACCCAGATCGCCTTGACTGACTTTTCCCCGACCACCGAAAAGTGATGCGCCGCCACCCGTTGCAGCGGCCACGTTCACATTTTTGCCCGCCGATGCAACGCCTTCAGCCGTGACTTCCGCCGCGCGGATCGGGATCAATCCGAGTGATTGCAAATGCGCGATCACGCCAGAATGCGTGGCACCTTCGAGTACGCCTTCCTTGAGTTCGCCGGCGTGGGAGACCGCCTTGTACTGATACATCGGCATGGATGGTTCCGAATCAGTCTTCGCGCGTCACGCGCAGCACTTCTTCGAGCGTGGTCACACCGCTGACGGCTTGCTTGAGACCGTTTTCGTACATGGTCTCCATGCCTTCGCCGATGGCGGCAGTGCGTAATTCGGATGAGGTCGCGTGACGCATGATGAGGCTCCTCAGGGTATCCGTCATCGGCAACACTTCCATGATCGATCGGCGACCGAAGTATCCGGTATGTGCGCAGTGTTCGCAGCCCTTGGCGTGATACATCGTCAGTTGCGGTTTATCGGACTCCTGCGGCGCACGAACAAAGCGCAGCAAGCCCAATTCTTTCACCACCTCATCGACCGGGTGATACGCCTCTTTGCAGTGTGGGCACAGCGTGCGCACCAGCCGTTGCGCTTGAATACCGACGATGGTGGAAGTCAGCAAATAATCTTCCACCCCCATATCAAGCAAGCGATTGATGGTCGCGGCGGCATCGTTGGTATGGATGGTGGAGAGCACCATATGCCCCGTCAACGCCGATTGCACCGCAATCTGTGCGGTTTCCAGATCGCGGATTTCCCCGATCATGATCACGTCCGGATCCTGCCGAACGATAGAGCGCAACGCATTTGCAAACGTGAGGTCGATCTGTGGTTTCACTTGAATCTGGTTGATGCCGGCCATCTGGTATTCGACCGGATCTTCCACCGTCAGTATCTTCACGTCGGGCTTGTTGAGCCTTGCGAGTGCGGTGTAGAGCGTGGTGGTTTTTCCGCTACCGGTCGGGCCGGTCACGAGCAGAATCCCGTGCGGCTGATCGAGAATTGAAATGAACACTTTCAGGTTGTCGTCATCGAATCCCAGCGCATGAAAATCCAGCGCCACACCACCCTTGTCGAGGATCCGCATCACCACTGATTCGCCGTGCATCGTCGGCACGGTGGATACGCGCAGATCGATTTCCTTGCCCTGCACACGCAATTTGATGCGCCCGTCCTGTGGCAACCGTCGCTCGGCAATATCGAGTGTGGCCATGATTTTGATACGTGATATCACGGCGGCCGATAAGCGACGCGGTGGTGATTCGGTTTCGTGCAACACGCCGTCGATGCGATAGCGCACGATCAACTGATTCTCGAACGGCTCGATATGAATATCGGAAGCCCTGCGCTCGAGCGCGTGATTGATGATCAGATTCACCAGACGAATCACCGGTGCTTCCGAGGCCAAATCCTTCAATTGCTCGATATCGCCAAAATCCTGCTCGTCGTCGCGCGTCGCGATGTTGTCAACGATTTGCCCCATCGACGATTTGCCGCTGCCATAAAGCTTCTCGTACACCGCGTCGAAATCGGTCGATGACAAGAGCTTCGGCACAATACGTTTTTGCGTCGCGGCCGCCATCGCGTTGAGCGTGAATGTGTCCGCCGGATCGATCATCGCGAGCACTACTTCGGCATCCGTTTCCGTCACCGGGATGGCGCGCACTTCCTGCAGGAAACGCGGCGAAACGGTATCTTCCAGTATCGGCAATTCGGGAAATTCAACCGCCTCAACGATGGTCCAACCCTTCTGATGGGCGAGCGCTTCCGCCAGATCGCGGCCCGAGAGCATGCCCATGCGGGTAAGAATGGAGCCCAGTTTTTCCGGTGTCTCGGTTGCATTCGCGGCCGATTCTTGCACCTTAAGGGCACGATCCAGATTCACCGGGTCGAGTTTTCCCTGCGCGATAAGGGTCTCACCGAGCATTTGCGGCGCTATTTCCGGAAGCAATACCGGCGGAGGATCGGCGACGAATTCGGTGCTGGTTTCAAGAGGGTTGTGCAAAACGATGCCTTTGATTATTAAGCAAAAACCAAGTCTCGCAGTATAGCAGCGGCGTCGTTGACAATGCCGTGCGGCTGCGATGGCGAGGCATTAAATGCGAATGCGCGCAAAGGAGATACAAGAGACATAAGAGACATAAGAGACACAAGGGACATCGAGTCGCGCCAAAGAGTTCGTCACAATTTGCGACATGCACAAAAAACGATACCGTCGGCATTACTTCCTGCACTGGCGTTGCCCGAAATGACGACAACCGGCGATACCTCGACGGATTCTTTCACGCTACAATCCTGACCAACCGGTCAACTTGGACAGTTTGCCAGCACGGAGGTCATGCATGTCCGATCACATCGTATTGAGTTCACACCCGAAAGCAGCGCACAACCGACGGGCGGGGTCATTTTTTGATATTCGCTGGGGTGCCGCAACGGCGACCGAACGCGGGCCCGTCATCGCAAGCTTGACTGACGCCACGCAACGCAACGCGATCGGCACGCATTCGGGTGCCTATGCGGTGTATCGAGCGTTGGCGGTCGCCTCCGGCGCATTGCAACGCGATCATCGGCCCGATCTCACCGACACCGCACCGGCGGAATCGATCGGCCCGCACCCGCAATGGGCGGACCCGGACAAGATTGTCTCGATGGATCCGTGGGGCCATATCATCGCGAGCGCGTTCGCCGCAGAAATTGCCTCGGGAGCCGATGTGCGGCCAACGATCGCGATCACCAAGGCACACATCAATATGCCGGAGTTGAAAGCGGCAATTGTGGCCGGCCGATTGAAGCCCGACGGCGACATCCTCACCGACAACGGTGACGTGAAAGTGACCAAGGCAGCGATTGATCCGGTGTGGTATTTGCCGGGTCTCGCGAACCGTTTCAAGGTCAAGGAAAGTGCGCTGCGGCGTGCGTTATTTGAGCAGACGGCCGGCATGTTTCCAGAGTTGGTGACAAGGCCCGATTTGAAAGTGTTCCTGCCACCCATTGGCGGCATGACATTGTATTTTTTTGGCGATGTGGCGAAGCTCGGCAAACCCGAGACCAGAATCGCCTGCCGCTTGCACGACGAATGTAATGGCTCCGACGTGTTTGGCTCAGACATTTGCACGTGCCGCCCTTATCTCGCGCACGGCATCGAAGTCTG
>JANOKK010000056.1:0-4938 GCA_031419255.1 Betaproteobacteria bacterium | reverse complement strand
CCCGGCTTGCCTGCCCACTTGCGAGTAGCGAATTTATCCGCCGCAAGATCGGCCTCGATGATATTGCGGATGAAATTAGTCGTGTGGGCGGATTCGCCGGATGCGGGAGCCGGATGATTCTTGATGATGTCGTTGGCGTTCGGCATGGGGCTGCTTCTATGGGGACTAATCTGAAATTTTCTCATAGCCGCGCCACGAATGCGACTCTAAAACGTCAACGCAGCTACTGCAAATTCGGCCCCGGCCCGCCGCGCGGGCTCATCTCCGCAATCCAATCGGCTGGTACGGCGAAATTCAGATTCTGCCCGCTGCGCAATTGAAACGTGGTGATGCCGATCAGTTGCCCGGAGATATTGAACAAGCCGCCGCCGCTGGAGCCGGGCGAAATCGGTGCGGTGGTTTGCAGGATGGTGCCGAGTTTGGTTTCGCGCAATGACGAGACGATACCTTCGCTGATGGTGAGCTCCAGACCTTGCGGCGCGCCGACGGCGAAAACCTTCTGTCCGGTGCGCACATATTGCATTCCACCGATCTCCACCGCCGGCGCACTGAATCCGCCGGCGACAGTGAGTTGACAAAGATCGTACGTTTCGTCGGCAAGTGCGACATGCGCGGGGAAACTATCCTTGCCGGCGCGCACTTCGACGATCGGCCCTTTCAGCGCCACGTGGCAATTGGTGATAACGGTGCCGCGCGCGGTCACGACACCGCTGCCGCCGCCGATAGGAGTGTGTGCTTCATCCATGACGACAATGCGTACGATGCTGTTTGAGACTTCGGAAAAGACCTGATCGCCGGTGCGCGGCCCGGTACTAACCGATTTCTCGGCGACTGTCGGGGATGGCTGGCTGCTCGACAGCGGCTCGGACGAAACCGGTATCGACGATGTGTTGACTGTGTTTTTCGCGGTCGCCGTGGGAGCGTCGGATGTGCGCGATTTTCCCATCAGCATGAAACCGACAAGAATGGTTCCGATCATGGCGGCAATGGCGATGCCGATGCCGAGCATGCGGCTGCGTGGCGCGGATGACTTTTCTTCGCGCGGCTCGTCATCCGGAAAATCCATTTGCGGCGGCATCGCCATGTTGCGCAATCGCGGCGGCGGTGGCGCCGGTTCGCTAAGCGATTGATCGTACGTTGCGCGGTTGGTCGCGTCAGACAGCGTGTAGTAGGCGTCCGTCAACAATGCCTTGGTATCGGGGTCATCGACACCGGACTGCTTCAGGCGATCACACGCGCGCTGGTACGACAGCTCTATCTCGGCGTCGTTCGCGTCGTGCTTGATTTGCAGAATCTGGTAATAGTTTTTTTTCATCAATGCGTTCGCGCTGCGGTGCGAAAAAAAGCGAAATATCCGCCGAAAGTATAGCCGAGCGGGCTAATGATCCGCGCAAACCTCGCGCCGACCGCGCGCTTCATCGACACCCGCCAATAAGATGAGTGCCGCGATGAAAAACACGATCGTGATCAGCATCGCGAAACGGTGATTGCCGCCGCTCGCCCATGAAATCGTGCCGTAGGTGAGCGGCCCGAGTATCGCGGAGAGTCGAGTGGCGACACCCCACAAACCGAAAAATTCCGCCGCACGATCCGGCGGGGAAAAAAACGCCACCAGTGCGCGCCCAGCTGATTGGCTGGATCCCATGCAGATGCCGGCCAGATTTGCCGCCACCCAGAAGAGCGGCGGCGTGGTTGCGAACCAGGCGAAAACCACCATCGCCATCCAGCCTACCAGGGTGATGGCCAGCGCATTTTTCTTGCCGATCACATCTTGTACATAGCCAAATCCGAAGGCACCGATGCAGGCGGTGACATTCACGACCAGCACCAGAATCAACGTGTCTTGCGTGGTAAACCCCATGACTTCCTGCGCGTAAATTGCGGCCAACGTAATTACGGTCGCCACACCCGCCTGATAGCAGGTTCCGCAGGCGAAAACGCGCAAGAGGTCTTTGTAGCGGGTCGCTTCATGTGCGGTTTTGGCGAGACGCGCATAGGCGCTCATTGCATCACGGGAATTAGGCGCTGCGACGGCGCGTTCTTTCAGCCAGATAAACGTGATGATCGCCCCAAACGCATACACCGCAGCCGTGATGAGGTTGGTCGCAGGTACTGCGTCGGAGGTTGATTGGCTGCGCGTGCCGGCCGTCATGATCCACGCGAGGCAAATGCCAAGCGCCACCAATCCGCCGACATAGCCGAGGCTCCAACCCCAACCGGACACCTTGCCGAGCGATTCCGGCTTGGCCAATTCCGGTAGAAATGCGGCGGTGATGTTCTCGCCGATGGCATAGCAAAAATTGGAGATGATCACGAACACCGCCGCCCACAAAATCATTCCCGGTCCGGCAAGCGAAAGTAGCGCCGTCGAGATGACGCATCCGGTCGTAACAATCATCAGCACGCGTTTTTTGGCTGCGTGCGCGTCTGCGTAGGCACCGATGAATGGCCCTGCGATCATCACCGCGAGATACGAGACCGCAAGTATTGCCGTCCAGGCAAACGTTGCCCATTCGGCCTTTTGTGCCACGACCGAAACGAAGTAGGCGTTGAATACAGCCGTCAGCACCACCGTCGTATAACCGGAATTGGCGAAGTCGTACATTGACCAGGCGAAGACTTCGCGTTTTTGTACGCCGGGGTTGAGCGCAGAGGCTGATGTATTTTGCATCGCAGGATGTTATCCGGAACGGCGGTGGCGCACCACCCAATCGGCGATTTACCGCTCACAACGTGACGCCCAACCTGCGCAGAATGTCGCGGGGAGCGAAAGCAGGAAACCCGCGCCTGTGCTAGGAATCCAGCGCTTTGCTGCCAGCCCGAACACCCTCACTCACTCATAACATCATCCGGAGATGAATAACATGACCAACAAAACACTCGCCGCGTTATTTGCGGCCGGTTTATTTGCCGGCGTCGCTTTTGCGCAACCCACCGCACCGCCCCTCGCAAGGACCGCTGCACCGATTGACCCGAAAGTCGCCGAGTGCCGGGCCAAGAATCAAGCCGAGCACAAGTCGATCGTCGACATGTATCAGAAAGCCAAGGCCGCTGGCAAGATCGATCCAAAAGAAGCGCAGGCTTTTGCGGGGATGGAAGGCAACCTGAACCGGCACGCGCAGTTCCTCGCGCGCGATGGCTTCTCGATGGCTGATTGCGCCACGATGGCAACTGATCTCGCCCGTGAAAAAGCGGCCGTCGCAAGAATGGCCGGACTGCCTGCGGGCAAGTAGCCCGCCAATGCAATACGGGGCGAATCTGGCCCCGACAGCACGCTAGGCTGAGTTATCAATTGACAAGGGGAGCTTCGGCTCCCCTTGTCGTTGGACGTGCTCGAAACGTCAACAATCGGCAGTGTCGCGTCATGCATAAATCGTCGCAAATAAAACGGTTGAATTTTCCCGCGTGGCAAGGCGCGAGGAGGCGTCATAGCACGGCCTATGGCAACGACGAGCAACGCTGCCATGCGGGAAAAGACGCCGTTTTATGCGACGATTTATGCATGACGCGACACTAGGCCATCTTGCGTTTCAGCCACCGCATCAAAGTCCCCACCACCGGCAGCTCTTCATACAACTCCCCGGCCGCATCCCAGTAATCGCGGTGATACACAACACGTCCATCGGGGCCGAAGCGCACATGCGACGTGCCGTGGATGCGCCGCGTCTGATTTGGTTTGAGTGACTTCAACCGAAAGTCGAAATCCCAGATCAACAGCGCACCATGCGGCTGCTCGATCGTTTCCAGGATCGTGAATCGCGGATCGACGAGGCGGACAAACATGTCAGCGAAAATGTGGCGGATGTTTTCAATGCCATGAACACTATTAAAGGGATCGCGAAACGTCGCCTCGTCGGCGTAAACCGTCGCGATCGCCGCGACGGAGGCTGGTGTCAGTGTCTGCCAGTAATTGACCAGCGATTCCAATGCGTGACTGCGCGCGGATTTCATAGTTTGGTCGATCGTTTCACTGCCGTGAAATAGACAGAATACGGCAGGCTCTGCAAGGTTTTCAGCATGCGGGTAAAGGCCTTTGGAAAGTGAATTTCAAATTCACCCTTGCTGAATCCTTTGATGATTTCATCGGCCGCTTCCTCGGGTGTGATCAGATACGGCATCTCGAAATCATTGTCGGCCGTCATCGGCGTTTTCACGAAACCGGGGCAAATGACGTAGATATCGAGCCCTTTATCCTTGAGGTCGAGATAAAGCGTTTCGGCGAGGTTGATCAGTGCCGCCTTGGTCGGCCCATAGACGAGACTCTTCGGCAAACCGCGATAGCCCGCAACGCTCGATACCAGCGCGATGCCACCGGCACCCACCTTCATGAAACGCGGGATTACCACCGAGAGACCGTTGAGAAATCCATCCCAGTTGACCGCGACCATTTTTTTTGCGACCGCAAGATCAAGTTCCCACGCGCGCATTGCGGTGTAGTTGCCCGCCATGAAAATCACCAGATCGTAGCCACCCCATGCCGCCACAAGTTTTTTCTCGGCGTCTGCGATGGTGTCGACGTGGGTGATATCGAGCGGCAATACCAGCGCGCGCGCGGTGCCGAGATTCGCCGCGAGCGCATGCAACTTTTCCGCGTTGCGCGCGGACAGCGCCACTCGCGCGCCATGCGCATGCAATGCCGCCGCGAGGGCCGCGCCGATGCCGCTGGAGGCACCGACAATCCACACGCGCCGTTCCGGCCAATCGGCTATTTTTGAGTTCAGTGACATCTAGATTCCAACATGATTTTTCGGGAAAGTAATGAATTGAACAGTCTGATATTTCAACAACAAAAACCAAGCACTGGCGCGGCGTTAAGGGCATTTATGCTCCGAAACGAGCGCCAATGCTGGGGTTACAAATCTTGGAAATTCTATTTACCTTTAATTCTTGTCATCCTCGCGTCCCGAAAAGGGATTCCCTTTGGTCAACGCGGGGATC
>JANOKK010000055.1:0-4491 GCA_031419255.1 Betaproteobacteria bacterium | reverse complement strand
TCTCAATTTCCGGTTCCGACTTCGTGGAAATGTTTGTCGGCGTCGGTGCCGCGCGCGTGCGCGACATGTTCGAGCAGGCGAAGAAAAATTCGCCGTGCATTGTATTCATCGACGAAATCGACGCGGTTGGACGTCAGCGGGGTGCAGGTCTTGGCGGCGGTAATGACGAACGCGAGCAAACGCTGAATCAATTGCTGGTCGAGATGGATGGCTTTGAGGCGTCTGTCGGCGTGATCGTGATTGCCGCGACCAACCGTCCCGATGTGCTCGATCCTGCATTGTTGCGCCCGGGCCGTTTTGATCGTCAAGTGGTGGTGCCGCTGCCGGATATTCGCGGTCGTGAACAAATTCTATTGGTGCATATGCGCAAAGTGCCGATCGGGCCGGATGTGGAGGCTTCCGTGATTGCGCGCGGCTGCCCCGGTTTTTCCGGTGCCGATTTGGCGAATCTGGTGAACGAAGCGGCCTTGTTTGCCGCGCGTGGCGGTAAGCGTCTGGTCGATCACGAAGATTTCGAGCGCGCCAAGGACAAGATCATGATGGGCGCAGAGCGTCGCTCGATGGTGATGACCGAAGAAGAGCGTCTGAACACGGCGTATCACGAGTCCGGCCACGCGGTTTTGGGCTACATCTTGCCGAAGAGCGACCCGGTGCATAAGGTCACCATCATCCCGCGCGGTCGCGCGTTGGGTGTGACGATTCAATTGCCCGAACAGGATCGCTACGCCTACGACCGTGTGTATCTGATGAGCCGTATCGCGGTGTTGTTTGGTGGTCGCATCGCCGAAGAAATTTTCATGAATCAAATGACGACCGGTGCCTCGAATGATTTCGAGCGTGCCACACAACTGGCGCGCGATATGGTGACGCGTTACGGCATGTCGGATGCGCTCGGCACGATGGTCTATGCCGAGAACGAAGGCGAAGTTTTTCTTGGCCGATCAGTTACGCGCCAGACCAATGTGTCTGAGGAAACGATGCGTAAAGTGGATGCCGAAATCCGCCGCATCATCGACGAGCAATACAAACTCGCGCGCAAGTTGATCGAAGAAAATCGCGACAAAGTCGAGGCAATGACCCGGGCGTTGCTGGAAGTTGAAACCATCGATGCCGACCAAATCAAGGACATCATGGAAGGCCGTCCGCCGCGTCCGCCGAAACCGTCGTCGATTGCCTTCAAACCGAAGCGCGATGGCGAGGATGGCAACAAACCGGCACCCGCGACGACTGAGCCTGCGGCGGCTGAAGGCCATTGATCGATTGAGGATAAAACATGCGGGCGGCCACTGTGCCGCCCGTTTTGTTTGTATGCCGCATTCCACGTCAACTTCCGATTTGCTGTCAATTAGTGCGGGCGCAATTTCATGGCACAACTACTCTGTGGAAAATTTACTCTAGAACTTGATCGCCCTTTGGTCATGGGCATCGTCAACGTGACGCCGGATTCATTTTCGGACGGCGGAAAATTTTTCGCACGCGATCAGGCGATCGCGCATGCGCAGAAACTCATCGAGGATGGCGCGGACATCCTCGACATCGGCGGTGAATCCACGCGTCCCGGCGCTGCCGCAGCAGGCTTGCAAGAGGAACTCGACCGGGTAATGCCGGTGCTGGAACAATTGCGCGATAGCGGTGTGCCGATCTCCATCGACACGCAGAAAACCGACGTCATGACCGCCGCGATCGCCTCAGGCGCATCGATGATCAACGATGTCAATGCCCTGCAAGCTGCGGGTGCGATCGAGGCCTGCGCGCGATCCGGCGTGGCGGTGTGCCTGATGCATAAGCAAGGCACACCGGCCAACATGCAGCAGCAACCCCAGTACGATGATGTGTTGCGCGAAGTTGCTGCATTTTTGAATGCGCGTGCGGCGGCATGTGAACACGCGGGCATCGCGAAAGACAGAATTGTCATCGACCCGGGTTTCGGTTTCGGCAAAACCGTCGAGCACAATTTCACGTTGCTGCGCGAGTTGAAATCGATTGCGCAGTTGGGATACCTCGTAATGGCGGGCTACTCGCGAAAAACTTCGCTCGGCACGGTCACGGGCCGCCCCGTTGAACAGCGCTTGGCGGCCAGTCTTGCCGCGGCCATGATTGCCGCACAAAACGGTGCGACAATTCTGCGGGTGCATGATGTGGCGGAAACGGTGGATATGTTGAAGGTGTTGGCGGCAGCTCGCTAAGACACAAAAAGTGAAAACTCTAGCACTGGCAGGGCGCTTCAGGTGTTTATTTCCTGAGCGCCGCGCCGGTGCTAGAGACTGGCAATTGAGTAATTCTATTTACCCTGATTCCATTTCCAATTCAAAAATGTGATGTCATCCTGAATGCAGTGAAGGATCTTGTCACGACAAGATCCTTCACTGCATTCAGGATGACAGTAACAATAATTGGGAAATGGAACGAGCACGGCGAAGGACGAGGTTGGCAGCGTTGTCCGAATTGTCGGAAAAATAAATATCGGTGGAGTGAAAACAAAAATGACTCGAAAATATTTTGGAACAGACGGTATCCGTGGCCGCGTCGGTGATGCGCCGATCACACCGGATTTTGTATTGCGGCTCGGTTATGCGGCAGGTTGCGTGCTTGCGCAGGATCGCAGCGATGGCAAATCGCGGCCCACGGTCATCATCGGCAAAGACACGCGCATTTCCGGGTATATGCTGGAGAGTGCCTTGGAAGCAGGTTTTTCAGCCGCAGGCGTGGATGTATTGCTGATCGGCCCGATGCCCACTCCCGGTGTCGCCTATCTCACGCGCGCGCTCAGACTCTCGGCCGGCGTGATGATTTCGGCGTCGCACAATCCATTCGACGACAACGGCATCAAATTTTTCTCGGCGGATGGATTGAAGCTGCCCGATGAAGTCGAACAGGAAATCGAATCACTGCTCGATAAACCGATGGTCACATTGCAATCGATTCATCTTGGTAAAGTGCGACGTGTGGAAGACGCGGCCGGGCGCTACATCGAATTCTGCAAGAGTACCTTCCCACGCACTCTGGATTTGCGCGGAATGAAATTGGTGGTCGATTGCGCGAACGGTGCGTCGTGGGATATCGCGCCGCTTGTTTTTCGCGAACTCGGTGCCGAAGTGATCGCAATGGGCAATCAACCTGATGGCACGAATATCAATGACAACGTCGGTGCAACCCATCCATCCGCGATGTGCGCGGCGGTGCGCCAGAGCGGCGCGAAATTTGGCTTGGCACTCGATGGCGACGCGGATCGGTTGGTGATGTGCGATGCCGACGGCACGCTCTTCGATGGCGATCAATTGCTTTACGCGTTGGTCAAAGATCGCCACGCGCGCGGCGTGTTTCGCGGCGGCGTGGTGGGCACACTGATGACGAATCTTGCCCTGGAGCAGCAATTCGCGAAGATGGCGATTCCGTTCGAGCGCGCCAAAGTCGGCGACCGCTATGTGCTCGAAATGCTGGCGGAAAAAGGCTGGGAATGCGGTGGAGAAAATTCCGGTCACTTGCTGTGCCTTGAAAAACACTCGACTGGTGACGGCATCATTTCTGCGTTGCAAATTCTCGGCGCGTTGAAACGGGTCAATCAATCGCTCGCCGAATTCACGTCGGAACTCACTTTGTTCCCGCAGGTGCTGGAGAACGTGCGCCTGTCGCAGAAATTCAACTTTGCCAATTGCGCGCCGGTACAAAAAGCGATCAAATCGGCTGAAGCTGAATTGGCCGGCGAGGGCCGCGTGCTGTTGCGCGCATCCGGCACCGAACCGGTGATCCGGGTGATGGTGGAAGGGCGCGACGGAGTATTGGTGAAACGCCTCGCGGGCGAAATTGGCAAGGTGGTAAAGTCGGCAGCGGCAGCGGCAAAACCCTGAACGCAATTTTCAAACGAGATTCAGCCAATCGCGCGGCCATCATAAAACTGTCAAATTTGCGCATTACGCTTGCAACTCCCAAATCATTTATCAGGAGTTGTCATGAAGCAAATTATGACCATTGCGGCCTTAGCATTGTCGACGGTCGGTTGCGCCGGCCTCGCGCCGATCGCGGGATTGGAAACCAGTCGACAAGTGCGTTACATCTGCGAAGGCAGCGATTTCAGTGCGCGATTGTCCGAGGACTATTCGAGTGCCCGCCTGCGCACGAAGGAAGGATCGGTCGATCTGGATCGTCGCGAAGGCAACGAATTTATAGGCGAAGGCTGGACGTTGAAAACCAATGGTGGCATGCAACTCATGCACAAAGAGAAGGTGGTCGCCAACAATTGCCGCAAGGACGCATAGCACGACATTTCCTTCTTGCGACATGGTTTGTCATCGGTGAAATTTTCCGATTTGTGCGGCGCAAACAGTGCGGCGCCGTGTGTCAGGAGGCGCGCGCACCAGTGCGCGCCACCGTTTGATTGTTCGAGCCGGACTTGAACGCCATCACGTAGGTCGCCTGACTGGATTGCGCAACATCCCACATGCCATCCGCGCACTTGGAAATCTCAAGGATGCGGGTGGCATCGGAACGCGC
>JANOKK010000054.1:0-1464 GCA_031419255.1 Betaproteobacteria bacterium | reverse complement strand
GATGGAGACATCACCATAGACGGCAAACCATTCGCCGCCATCGACATTCGGTTTACGAATCACACCGGCTCAGTCACATACATCAGCGGTGTTCGCATCGTGGGGTTCACGAACGCATTTCCTATCCCGATCGAAGCCTCTCGGGACCGCGCCGAAAATTCGTACCATCTAAAATTCATAGACGACAAAGGCGGTTTCTGCTTGCGCGAAGTGACTCTTTAAACACGCGCCACAGCAAAGACTTGCATGCCAACATCGAACCACATGCCTGCGGAGTTCTTTGCACATGCCCCGTCCCGTCTGGCGAGGCGACTTCGCATCAGAAAGTATTTCCTCATTCAGTACACAGCCATGGTTGGTACATCCCGCCACTCGGTGTGCACGGTCTACTAGAAATGCACCCTAACACGTCGGTCAAAAACGCTCCCTTCGGTCGCTGGACGGCGTAAAAGCGCGCCGCCTTTTACCTTGGTCGTTCGGCGTCATTGCAAATGCCCTCTCGCCTTGACGGGCGCATCATTGGCGATCCCGCAATTCACGCTTGCGTCATGATGTTGCCCGCAGTATCATCAAGGAAATGAATACTGCCGCAAAGCTGCTACAAGCAATGCTTAACAATCCGCTCGATTGGAAGCTCGCGCAGCTTCAAACAGTAGCGCGTCAGCACGGCATTGACTGGCGGCATGAGGGAACGAGTCACTGTGTTTTTGTGCGTAGTGATGGCAAGACGCTACCCGTTCCAGCGCGTCGACCTATCAAACCAATTTACATCAAGAAGTTTCTGGAACTCGTTGAAGGAGCCTAGAACATGGGCAAACGTATTGACTATCCATTCGAGATTCGCCCGCTTTCGGCTGAGGAAGGCGGCGGCTTTCTGATTTCATACCCTGACTTTTCGGATTGCCTATCTGACGGTGAAACTGTTGGAGCGGCGTTAACGAACGGGAGGGACGCGCTAAAATCCACGATCGCTGCGCTTAAGGCAAAGGAATTACCGATTCCTCCACCGAATAGTGGTGGTGTCGCCTCCGGGAAATTCGTCGCTCGTGTTCCAAAAACAGTGCACGCGCGTTTGGCAACGCGCGCGAAGGCGGAGGGTGTGTCACTCAATACTTTGGTCTTGACTTTCATCGCTGAAGGTCTCGGACGCAAGGAGCGGCGTGCATAGACTGGGAATGACGCCGAACACGGCGTTGCAGAGGACTGCGCAAAAGCGCGCAGCCTCTGAACTATGTCGTTGAGGCTGTAGGAAAAGTCCTTTTGAGAAAGATGCAAATTCGAGTGCGAAATTTGGCCTCTCAGAATCGTCTACACGGCACTAATTCCGAAGTGGGAATGGTGAACGTACCCCCGTATTTACCCCTTGCATTGCGCCGACGGGTTTTTCTACAGCCTCGTTGGGCTTCCTGACATCTGATACGTACTTCTCCACCAAGGAAGACATGAACGATGGAAATATTCACT
>JANOKK010000053.1:0-1436 GCA_031419255.1 Betaproteobacteria bacterium | reverse complement strand
TCTTTGCGTTATTGCATGCGTTTGTTCAATTCCGCATCGACCGCGCCGAGAAATTCTTCGGTGGTGAGATACGGATGATCCGGGCGAATCAGGATCGCGAGATCTTTGGTCATGCGGCCCGATTCCACCACATCCACGCAGATTTTTTCCAGCATCTCGGCAAACTTGACCACCTCGGGTGTGTCGTCCATTTTGCCGCGAAAAATCAGGCCGCGCGTCCACGCGTAGATCGACGCGATCGGATTGGTGGAGGTCGGTTTGCCTTGTTGGTGCATGCGGTAATGGCGGGTCACCGTGCCGTGTGCGGCTTCGGCTTCCACCGTTTTGCCGTCCGGCGACATCAAGACCGATGTCATCAATCCCAACGAGCCATAGCCTTGCGCAACGGTATCGGATTGCACGTCGCCATCATAATTTTTGCAGGCCCACAAATAGCCGCCGCTCCATTTCATGTTGGCCGCGACCATGTCGTCGATCAGGCGATGTTCGTAAGTGAGTTTGGCGGCGTCGTACTTGGCCTGAAACTCGGCTTCAAAAATTTCCTGAAACAGGTTCTTGAATCGACCGTCATAGACTTTCAGGATCGTGTTCTTGGTGGAAAGATACACCGCGTAATTGCGCTCCAGTCCATAGGTGAAACAGGCGCGCGCGAAACCGCGGATCGATTCATCGAGGTTGTACATCGCCATCGCCACACCCGCACCGGGTGCCTTGAATACTTCGCGTTCAATCGGCGCACTGCCATCGGCGGGTTTGAAACTCATGGTCAAGGTGCCGGCACCGGGAAAATGAATGTCGGTCGCGCGGTATTGATCGCCGAAGCCGTGACGCGCGACGACGACGGGCTTATCCCAATGGCTCACCAAACGCGGCACGTTTTTACAAATGATCGGCTCGCGAAAAATCGTGCCGTCAAGAATATTGCGGATAGTGCCGTTGGGGCTTTTCCACATTTGCTTCAGGTTGAATTCTTTCACGCGCGCCTCATCCGGCGTGATCGTCGCGCACTTCACCGCAACACCGTATTGCTTGGTCGCCATCGCGGAATCGATCGTCACTTTGTCGTCGGTCGCGTCGCGGTGCTCCATGCCCAGGTCGAAATACTTCAGATCGACATCGAGATACGGGAGGATGAGTTTTTCGCGAATCATTTGCCAGATGATGCGTGTCATCTCGTCGCCATCCATTTCAACGATGGGGTTTTTGACTTTGATTTTGGCCATGGGAATCCTGATTCAGAGAGAGGGTGGAAGAGTGGTTTACTGCGATAACCCGACATTATAACAAAGTGGGAATTCGCCCTCTGTTTGCTCGTCCGTAGAAAGTGCCACGCTGATACGGCCCATGGCACATTTTTGGCCGGATAGCGGCGGGGCTACCGGGGTTTGCCTGAAGTGCCGACGCCACCCATTCGTTTCGGATGAAGTTTTAATTCG
>JANOKK010000052.1:0-2768 GCA_031419255.1 Betaproteobacteria bacterium | reverse complement strand
CAGCAGGTGGAAAAGGTCAAAGTCGAGGCGCTTGCGTTGAAACCGCACCAGATTCCGGCGGCAACTTTCCTGCGCCGGCCGGAATTCAACGACATGGCGCTCTCCCCGAACGGTGAAAAGCTTGCGGCAGTTTCTCCCTTCAAGGGCCGCGGCAATTTGGTCGTCATCGATCTCAACAAGCGCTCGCGCCAGATCATCACTTCCTTCGAGCAAATGGATGTGGCGAACTTTCACTGGGTCAACAACAAAAGACTATGCCTGCGTGTGGCCGATGGACAAGATGTGACCGGTGCATATACCTATCGTGGCACCTATTGCATTAACGATGACGGCAGCGATTTGCGGGATTTCACAAGGCTCGGTGTCTCAGCAAGTGGTGCGGTAGGATCGGGAAAGCTCATCAATATGACGCCCATCCGTTCGGCAGGCGAAGATTCGGTGGAGTACATCGTCGCGATGCCTATGCGCAGCTCAACCTCGGACGACCTGTATCGATTCAATACCGTGACCGGCAAATATACCTTGCTGACCTTCGACAGCCCGGGACGCGTGGATCGTTGGGTATCGGATCGCAACCGAGTGCCGCGCGTGGCCGTCAGCGATGCAGAGCGTGTCGGCAAGGAACCCTGGACAATGCGATCGATTTGGCATCGCGCAGGCGACGGTGCGAAGTGGGAAAAGATCTCCGAGTACAAAATGACATGGGGTCAACCGCACGGTGAAATGATGTCCCCCCTCGTCTTCGACTATGACAATACGACGCTCTACGTTTCGACCAATATTGGCGGACGCGACAAGCGCGCCATTTATAAGTACGACACGGTCAACAAGAAAATGGGCGAGCTGGTTTTTGAACATCCGCTCATCGACATCACAGGTGGTTTGCAGTTCAGCGATGAGAAGAAAAAACTGGTGGGTATCCGCTATAGCGCCGAAATGCCGATGACCAAGTGGTTTGATCCGGAACTCGATACTTTGCAAAAGCAACTCGACGCGACGCTTCCTGGCAGGGTCAATCAAATTGGCGTCGCAGAAGAGCAATCCAAGCGATTACTCGTCTCGTCGATGTCTCCCACCTTTGCCGGCGAGTACCTGCTATTTGACAATCAGAAAAAAGCGATCGAGCCGTTGGTGCAACGGCGCGAATGGCTTCCCGCGAACCTCATGTCCGAGCGGAAGTTCATCAAGTACAAAGCGCGTGATGGCATGGAAATTCCGGCGTGGGTGACGATTCCGCGCGATTCGAGTGGCAAGAACCTTCCCTTGATTGTGCACATTCACGGCGGCCCCCATGTACGCGCTTACTCCGGACTGTCTTCTTGGGGCGGCCGACCCATCGCTCAGCTCTTCGCCTCGCGCGGATATGTCGTCATCGAGCCAGAACCGCGCGGTTCTCTCGAGTTTGGGCGCAAACACTATGAGGCATCGTTCAAGCAATGGGGTCTCACGATGCAAGACGACATTACCGACGGTGCCTTGCATCTGGTGAAAGAGGGTATTGTCGACAAGAGCCGCATGTGCCTGTTTGGCGGCAGTTATGGCGGCTATGCGTCGTTGCAGGGTGTGGTGAAAGACCCGGATTTGTGGAAGTGCAGCGCACCATACGTCGCCGTGTCTGATCTGTTCCTGCTACAGAACGTGCAACATTCCGATATTGCGCGTGGATCGGACTCGCTTGAAACTGAATACACCGTCGTTGTCGGTGACAGCAAGCGCGACCGCGATTTGTTCATGCTGACCTCCCCGGCGAAAAACACCGACAAAATCAAGACGCCGATATTCATTGCCATGGGGTCTGATGATGTGCGCGTACCGCTTATCCACGCCGAAGAATTCGTGAAGAATTTGCAGAGGTCCGGCGGCAAAGTGGAGATGAAAGTCTATACGGGCGAGGCGCATGGCTTCAACAAGGATGAAAACGTATTGGACTTCTACACGCGTCTTGAGAAGTTCTTTGCCCAGTACATCGGAGACAAGAAGTAGCCCCCGTTAGCTTTTTTCCGGTTGAAAAAGGGTGCCCATCGGCACCCTTTTTTTCGCCCTCAAAAACCTACAAGCCTATTTCAACAACACCTCCTCCACAAATCGGATCATTGAATAAAACAGGAAATCGGCATTGCTCTTTTTCGTAAAACCGTGCCCTTCGTCGCTCGCCATCAAAAACCACACCGGCGTCTTTTGTTTTTTCAGTTTCGCCACGATCTGTTCGGCCTCGGTCACCGGCACACGCGGATCGTTTTTTCCATGCGCCACAAACAGTGGTTTCTTGATCTTCTCTGGATGGTTGAGTGGTGAAATTTTTTCGAGAAAAGTACGCATTTCGGGATCGCGCTCGTCGCCATATTCCACGCGCCGCAAATCGCGCCTGTAGCTTTCGGTGTTGGTAAGGAAGGTCACGAAATTGGAGATGCCGACAACATCGATCGCGCCCGCGATCCGATCGGCATAGTGGGTCGATACCGCCAGTGCCATGTAGCCACCGTAACTGCCACCAATGATTCCAATTCGCTTCGAGTCCACGTAGGGCAGGCTGCTCAAGTATTTCTTGGCCTCGACGCAATCCCACAATGGCTCGCGGCCATGCTTTTGATCGTCAGCGGTGAAGAACGTTTTGCCATAGCCGGAACTGCCGCGGTTGTTAATCCCCAGCACGACGTAGCCGTGGTTGACCAGGTACTGAATCTGCGCGTTGTAACCCTTGCGCGTCTGGCCGCCCGGACCGCCATGGACCCACACGAGCGCCGGCGCCTTTTGCCCGGCGGTCGCCT
>JANOKK010000051.1:0-6606 GCA_031419255.1 Betaproteobacteria bacterium | reverse complement strand
GCAGAATTTAGTGCGCCCGCCAAGAAAGTGCCGTTGCCACCGCGTGAGCTTGGCAACGAGCCTCGCGTCAACATCACTCGGGCAGCGACCCCGCCAACTTCGGCCGATGTCAGCGGCGTGCAAAAGAAAGTCGTCACGCGCGGGCCAGCACCAAACACCGAGGCGAAGGCCGCCACCGCAGCCAAAGCGGGTGATGCCCGCCAGCGCACGAGCGAATTCGCAATCCCAATCAAAGATAGTCGCCTATCGAGCGGTCAATTTGACTCTCGCGCGTTGGCAGGGAAAGGCGATGCACGCAACCCGGTTTCGCAAAACGATACTCCATCTGACAACAATGTCCGCGGCCTCTGGGGCAAGATGCGCGCAGGCGTATCCGGCCTGTTCGCGAAGCGCGACGACGATGACATGGTTGATGAGAATCCGGTCGAATTTGTGCCCGAGAAGACCACCCATACGCGCGCGCAGTTCATTCCGGAGACCGTGCAACTGACCATTTACGAAGATGCCAAGCCGGTTGAAGAAGAAATCGGTGCCGCATCGGCTGCGTTTCAACGCACGACCGACATGCTGAGCCGCGTCGCCAACGATATCCGCGCAGGCAACAATCTGAAACTGGAAAGCGTTGAAGAAGTTATCAACGACATGGTCGAGAGCATGGTGAGAAATCCGGACGCGCTGATGTGGGTTGCGCGCATGCGCGAGCGCAGCGCCGGCATCTACGATCACGGTCTTTCGGTGGCGATTTGTATGGTCGCGTTTGGCCGGCATCTCGGCTATCCGAAGGATTCGCTTTCGCAACTGGGCATGATGGGCCTGTTGCTGGATATCGGCAAGATCAAATTGCCGCGCGAATTGCTGGAGCGCAATGCGCGATTGAGTTCCGATGAATTCGAGCAGATCAAGGAACACGTCGAACTCGGCCTCGAGATTCTTGGTCAGACGCCGAACCTTCATCCGGATATCATCGACGGCGTTGCGCAACACCACGAACGCATGAACGGCACCGGTTACCCGAACAACATGCTGGGCGAAAAGATCAGCGTATTCGGCCGTATGAGTGCCATCGCCGATACGTTTTCCGCGATCACCAAGCATCGACCTTATGCGGAAGCCGTGTCGCCGCATCAGGCCCTGCAAATGCTGTCGACCTGGAGCGGCTCGCAATTCCACGCCGAAATGGTCGAACAGTTCATCCAGTCGATCGGCGTATTCCCGGTGGGTAGCCTGGTGGAATTGTCCACCGGTGAAGTGGCGGTGGTGGTGACGCACGGCAAACTGAAACGTCTGAAACCAAAAGTGCTGGTCGTGACCGAGGCCGACAAAACCCATTGCAAACATCCCGCGCTGCGCGATCTGCTCTACGATGTATCGGAAAATCCCGCGCATATCCGCCGCGGCCTGCCGAGCAATTCCTACGGCATTGATCCCAGCGAGTACTATCTCGCATGAGCACGCCGCCCAGAGGCAGCAACGTCATTCCACCGAAGCCGCTGACGGCACCGGTGCGGGAGGTGGTCACCCAGGAAATATTGCGCGACGCGCTGCGATCGACGCTCGCCAATGCCATCGATCACGCGCGCATCGCGCAACGATCGGTCGCGGTGATCATCTTGTCGCTGGGACGCGTTGACCGGCTCGATGCGCTGTTCGGCGTTGCCAATGCCGAGATCATGCGCCATGCCTTGACCCGCCTGCCGGAGGCGTTGCGTCCGGCCGATCGCTACCTGCGACTATCGGACACGTCGCTGTGCGTGATTCTTCCCAACTTGAAATCGGCTGCGATGGCGTCACTCGCCGCGAGCAAATTGCACCGCGTCCTTGAGCTCCCGTATGAAATCGATACCTTGCCCAGCAACGTGCGGCCGACCGCCGGCATCGCCTGCTATCCCGAACACGCCGAGGACGCCGAGGAATTGATCGTGCACGCCGACATCGCGCGACGCGTTGCACGATCGCGCGATGTCGCGCAGCACCTGTTTCAACGCGAAGATCGACGCGATGTAGATACCTATTTGGGACTCGATGCGCCGTTGCGCGAAGCGATGCGCGCCAACCAGCTCGAAGTGCATTACCAGCCACAGGTGGCGGTGAAAAACGGCGCATGCCGTGCCGTGGAGGCACTATTGCGCTGGACGATTCCGGGCCAGGGCGCGATCGCGCCACCGGCGATCATCCGCGTTGCTGAAGCCGGCGGCATGATCGGCGACGTGACCGGCTGGGTACTGGGCACGGTGCTGCGTCATCAGTCGGAGTGGAAAGAACAAGGCGTCGATCTGGATGTCAGCGTCAATCTTTCCACGCTCAATTTTATGGACGTCGATCTGCCCGAAATCATTTCGCAGGCGCTGGGCACCTGGCGCACAGATCCGAAAAAAGTCACGCTGGAAATCACCGAGAGCGCCACCATCGTCGATGCCGATCAATCGATCGCGGTGATGAAGCGATTGAAAGCGATCGGGCTGCGCTTGTCGGTCGATGACTTTGGTACGGGCTATTCATCACTGTCTTATGTGAAAGATTTTCCGCTGGACGAACTCAAGATCGACAAGCAATTCGTTCAGCAAATGCGCCAATCGAAGGGCGATCAGCAGATTGTCAGATCGGTGATCGACCTTGCCCATAATTTCGAGCTGTCGGTGGTCGCCGAAGGCGTCGAAGACGAGGCAACGCTGAAGGAGCTAAAAAAAATGGGCTGCGACTTGGCGCAAGGTTATCTAATGAGCCCTGCCCTGCCCTCGCCGCAGTTGTTGGCGTGGTTGAAACAGCGGCGATAGCGGTTTCGAGGCAAACTCCAATACTGGCGCGGCGTTCCAGCATAAAATGCCCGGAAACACCCGCCGATAGTAGACTTTGCTTGATTTGACAAAAAAGAACAGTCGTTCTATTATTCGTCAAATGAACGCCGCAACAACATTGCCGCTTCGCGCCACCAAAGGCGAAGAAACCCGCGCTGCCATTCTTAAGGCCGCGCTCTGCCATGCGAGCGCGGCGGGTTTTGAGGCCATCACCATCGGCACGCTCGCGGAAAAAACCGGCATGTCGAAAAGCGGATTGTTCGCGCATTTTGGCTCGAAAGAAGAATTGCAAATCGCAACACTCGATGAAGCGATCCGCCGTTTCAACGAGGTAACGACCTATCCCGCGTTGGCCGAGCCGCGCGGCTTGCAGCGCTTGAACGCGATGTGCGACAACTGGCTTTTGTGGACCGCGCGCTGCGATTTGTCGGGCTGCCCGATGATAACCGCGATCACCGAGTTCGACGACAAGCCGGGTGCCGTTCGTGACGCATTGCTGGTCCACATGCAACGCATGCAAGCGAGTCTGGTGAAGTCGGTTCAGATGACGATCGATACCGGAGAATTCGCCGCCGATTGTGACCCTGAGCAGATGGCGTTTGAGTTCTTCGGCATCCTGGCCTCGTGTTACCGCTCGCGAAATCTATTCCACGACAAACTTGCGAATGTCCGCGCGAGAAAAGCGTTTGACCGATTGTTTGCGTCTGCACTTGCCAAGTCGGCACCCGCATCAATCCGGGCACGGAATTCCGGCCCCAAGCCTGTCAACCAATCTGGCGCCGCGCAATCTGTCGCGCGCGCCACTTCACCTCCGTCCGCAAAAAAAGCGGGCACACGATCCACCCCCCGTTAGTGAAAGGAATCCAACATGGTTCACGCACTGTCTTCGCACTTTAATAGCACGACCGTTCGTATTCATTTGTCGATGGCGACCGCCCGCACCGGCGTCACGCTCGCCGCGCTGTTCGCGCCCGCATGGACCGCGCGCAAAGCGTCCAAGTGGTTCATTACACCGCCGCGCATCCTGCACACGCCGCGCGAATTGCAGACGCTTGCACATGGCACGCGATCGAGCATTGCGTCGCCTATCGGCAAACTCGCCGCATGGCGTTTTGGCAATCCGGCGCATCCGGCCATTATCGCGAGTCACGGCTGGGGCGGGCGCGGCGCACAATTTCGCGAATTTGTACCGGCATTGACCGCGGCAGGCTATCAAGTGGTGCTGTTCGATCACGTGAGTCATGGCTACTCCGAAGGCATCGAGGCACCCATCACCGACTTCGCCAAAGGCGTCGCGGCGGTGGCGCGTCATGCGGAGCGGCAGGGCATTGTCATCGCCGGTTTCGTCGGCCACTCATTGGGTTGCGCGGGCATCGGCATTGCCCTTCGCGGCGAACTCAAACATCTTGAAGGGATCCGCGTCGTGCAGATTGCACCGCCCTCGTCGCTGGTGCGCTACTCGCGGTTTTTTGCGAAGACACTCGGATTGTCGGAGCGCATCCGCGCCGCGATGCAATGGCGGCTCGAGCAGAAAATCGGCGTGCAATGGTCGGAGTTCGAGATGCCGCGCGCGGTCGAATCAATGACCGCCAAAACACTGGTGATTCACGATTCCAACGACCGTGACGTGCGCATTGAAAGTGGCTTGGCGGTTGCTCGCGCCTGGCCCGACGCGCGATTCAAACGCACCTTCGGGCTCGGCCACCGCAAGGTGTTGCGCGACATCGGTGTCGTCAATGCGACCGTCGATTTTCTTCAGGATCGCGTGACGTTTTCACTGCCGCCCGAAATCGATCAATGGTCGCTTGCTTTCGCTGCGCAACCGGGGGTGGCATCACTTTACTGACGTTGTATTGGAGCCAAACAGTATCGAGGCGGCGCATAGCCTTGCCCCATCGCGACGCCAATTCACCGTTCAAGAATCCGACAATCATCCTCCCGGCGATTTCCTGCGCAGTCCTGTGACAGAATATGTCGACATAAACTCCGGGGAGATCGCGCATGTTGTCCAGCATGATGAATCGTCCGTTGCTGATTTCGTCCCTGCTCGATCACGCAACGCGCTGCCACGCCGACACGGAAATCGTCTCGCGCACGATTGAAAGTGGCACCAGTTTTGAGTTGCATCGCACCACTTATGGTGAAACCTCAAAGCGCTCAAAACGTCTCGCGAACGCGCTTGCGCGGCTGGGTGTTGCGCCCGGCGAGCGCATCGGTACGTTTGCCTGGAATGGCTATCGGCATTTCGAGTTGTACTTCGGCGTCTCCGGTATAGGTGCCGTCATCCACACGATCAATCCGCGCCTGTTTCCCGAGCAACTCACCTACATCGTCAACCACGCCGACGATCAATACATTTTCTTCGATTTAACGTTCGCGCCGCTATTGGAAAAACTCGCGCCGACATTCAAATGCATGAAAGGGTTTGTGGCGATGACCGATCGCGCGCACATGCCGAACGTCAATCTGCCGAACCTCATGTGCTACGAAGAATTGCTCGCCGCCGAGTCCGATGAATTTGCGTGGCCTGAATTCGACGAACTGACACCTTCAAGCCTCTGCTACACCTCGGGTACCACCGGCAACCCGAAAGGCGTGTTGTATTCGCACCGATCAACGGTGATTCACACCATGGGTGCCATGACCGCCGACGCGTTTTGCCTCACCTCGAAGGATGTGGTGCTGCCGGTGGTGCCGATGTTCCATGTGAACGCGTGGGGGCTGCCGTATATTTGCGCGGCGGCCGGCGTGAAACTGGTGTTGCCGGGTGCGGCGATGGATGGCGCAAGCATTCACCGCCTGTTTGAAGATGAAGGCGTCACCATGAGCGCCGGGGTGCCGACGGTGTGGATGGGGCTCCTGAATCACGTCAAGTCAAACAACCTGAAATTCAGCACCTTTCGCGAGACCATCATCGGCGGTTCCGCGTGCCCGCCGGCGATGCTCGAAACCTTCGAGCGCGACTACAGCGTCAACGTGGTTCATGCGTGGGGCATGACCGAAATGTCGCCGCTCGGCACCATGTGCCGCCTCAAAGCCAAACACATGGCGCTTTCCAAAAGCGATCAGTTTGCGGTAAAGGTCAAACAGGGTCGCCCGATATTCGGCGTCGAGCTGGAAATTTTCGATGCGGATGACAATCCGCTGCCGCATGACGGCAAGGCATTTGGCAATCTGATGGTGCGCGGCCCGTGGATTGTCGAACACTATTTCAAGGATGATACAACCGCGCTGCAAAACGGCTGGTTCGCCACCGGCGATGTGGCCACCATCGATGCCGATGGTTTCATGCAGATCACCGATCGCTCGAAAGACGTCATCAAATCAGGCGGCGAATGGATCAGCTCGATCGATATTGAAAACATCGCCGTCGCGCATCCGGCGGTATTGGAGGCCGGCGTGATTGGAATCAAACATCCGAAGTGGGATGAACGCCCGTTGCTGGTGGTGGTGAAGAAAAAAGATGCCGAGGTCACGAAGGAAGAATTGCTTGCGTTCTTTCAGGGCAAGATCGCCAAATGGTGGATGCCGGACGACGTGGTGTTTGTCGAGCAATTGCCGCATACCGCGACCGGAAAATTACTGAAGACCAAAATGCGCGAGGAATTCAAGGAGTATCGACTGCCGACGGCAAATTCAAAATCCGCTTAATACGCGATACGCAATTTGATTGTTATCTGCGGCTGAAACCTCGATTCTCACGGTCCGAAATGTAATCGTAGTCGGCTTGGATTCAAAGTCATACGTTACATCTTGATAAAACGCTGGACGCGCCAAGTCCTTCATGTATTCGCGATAGGCAAGCTTCAAT
>JANOKK010000050.1:0-3269 GCA_031419255.1 Betaproteobacteria bacterium | reverse complement strand
GTTGAATGTCTCCAGATGTTTGGTATCGAGTTTCTCGCCGCGCTGTGATTTCATTTCATAACCAACCGGCGTGGCGACATGCAATTTGAAATCGAGCACGCGCGCGGCGTCGAGCCACGTATAGCTCATGTTGTTGGCGTCGCCGATCCACGCGACCGTTTTTCCGGTGATCGATCCGCGCTGCTCGACAAACGTAAAAATGTCCGCCAACACCTGGCAGGGATGATATTCGTTGGTCAAGCCGTTGATCACCGGCACACGCGAATGCGCGGCGAAGCGCTCGACTTTTTCCTGCTCGAAGGTGCGGATCATGACCAAATCAACCATGCGCGAAATCACGCGCGCGGTGTCTTCAATCGGTTCCGCGCGGCCCAGTTGCGTGGACTGCGAATCGAGGTTGATGGCTTGCCCACCGAGCTGATAAATACCCGCCTCGAACGACACGCGCGTGCGGGTCGAGCTTTTCTCGAACACCATTGCCAGCATGCGATCGGTGAGCGGCTGGTACGGCACGTAATTCTTGAATCGATGCTTGAGAATTTTCGCGCGCGCGAACAAATGCTCGTGTTCGTCGCGGTTGAAATCCTTGAATTGCAGAAAATGTCTCATGTGTTGCCCAAAACTACGCCGCCGCCTTTGCAGCGTACGACAAGAATGATTTGATCACCGGCGAGAGCCGCGCAACAATTTCGCGCGCTTCGGTTTCGTTGATGATCAGCGGCGGCAGCAAGCGGATCACGCTGTCCTGCGTCACGTTGGTGAAGAGGCCGGTTTCGAGCGCCATGCTGACGATATCGCCACAGGGACGATCAAGCTCGATGCCCATCATCAATCCCATGCCGCGAATTTCCTTGACGCCGGCAACACCTGCGAGCGCTTTTTGAAATTCAACTTTCATCAACTCGCCCATCTTGACCGCATTCGCGAGCAGCCCTTCTTCTTCCATGATTTCCAGCGTGCGCAGTGCCGCAACCGACACCAGTGGGCCACCGCCAAAGGTGGTGCCATGATTGCCGGGCTTGAACAATTGTGCCGCGACTCCTTTTGCGAGACATGCGCCGATCGGCACACCCGACCCCAGTCCCTTCGCGAGCGGCATCACATCCGGCACAATGCCGGCCCACTGATGCGCAAACCATTTTCCGGTGCGACCGATGCCCGATTGCACTTCGTCAATCATCAGCAGCCATTGTTTTTGTGTGGTCAATTCACGCAAGGCCTGCAGGTAATCAGTGCGCGCGGGCACGATGCCGCCTTCGCCTTGCACCACTTCGGTCAACACGGCGACCACGTCCTTGTTGTGCTGCGCAATGGCCCGAATAGCCTCGATATCGTTGTACGGCACGCGGATGAATCCGGTGACCAGCGGCTCGAACCCCGCTTGCGCTTTGCGCGAGCCGGTCGCGGCAAGGGTCGCCAGCGTGCGTCCGTGCCACGCGCGTTCCATGACGATGATTTGCGGATTCGCAATGCCGCGTTGATGGCCATAAAAGCGCGCGAGTTTGATCGCGCACTCGTTGGCTTCGGAACCGGAATTGGCGAAGAACACGTTGTCCATCTCGGCGAGAGCGCAGAGTTTTTCGGCCAGCACAGCTTGCTCGGGAATATTCACGAGGTTTGACGTATGAATAATTTTTCCGGCTTGTTCGGCGATGGCTTTGACGAGCTTTGGATGTGCATGGCCCAAACCGGAAACGGCGATACCGGCAAGCGCATCGAGCAGCTTGCGGCCATCGGTGGTGTAGAGCCATGCGCCCACGCCATGCGTGAAGGCAACCGGTGCGGGTTTGTAGGTGTTCATTTGATGCGGGGACAGCATGTTCGCCTCCAATTCGATGCGCCAAGCGCTAAAAATGACAACGGCGGCCCGAAATGGTCGTCGGGGGCCGCCGCATCATGTCTATAGGTAGAAATATAGGGCAAACGAAGTTGCAGTGCAACATGGCCTGCGGGTGAAAAACCGGCGGGAAATTAAGCGTGAGGTGGAGATGCAATGAACGACTTGTGATTTCGCGACGACAACTTGGGCCAGCCACTCGCCAATTTGTAAACTTGCCCCGCAGGTGACTCGATATAATTTCAGCCTCGCCGACAATCGGCTTTCATTTTTTTGATGCGCCAACGCTGGCGAAGATCGACCAATTGTCTGATCGCCCCGGCCTCTGCGCGATGCATTTTCAATACAACTATTCAACGCCCGATGCGCTCACTCCCGCAACCTGCCCATTCGCCGCCGCCACAGCGCATCGTCATTCAAGGCATGACGCTGTGTGGACGCGCCTTTCGGCCCAGCGATTGGGCAGAGCGGCTTTGCGGCATCATGTCCACCTTTGGTGGCGACCATCAAATGCGCTATTCGCCTTACGTGCAGCCAGTTTTGCTGGATGGCGTACGTTGCGTGGTGGTGGCGCTCACGTTGATCGATATCGAGCCGCGTGCGCATCGCTTTTTGCTCGATTTCGCGAAAGACAACGAGCTGGTGGTCATCGATCCTTCGCAGCCGGCATCGGAAGACTATTGCCCGGTACCTGGAAGCGTGCTGGAGAAAATTGCGGCGTCGGGTTAAAGAATCACCGCGACGCACGACCAAAAGAAAACCGCCAATCTTGATCTTTCGATCACGCCCCGGACACCGGGGCTCGACTGGCGGTATGTCGTAGGCGGGCAAGTTGCATTGCCCTCTAGAGCATATACGGGTGACTTACGCTTGCGCGGCGGTCTGGCCTTTGGAGCCGATTGCTTTGATCGCAGCGGAAAGACGGCTCTTGTGACGAGCAGCCTTGTTTTTGTGAATAATGTTTTTGTCGGCAATCGAATCGATCGTTGACGTGGAAGACTTGAATACGGCTTCGGCCTTGGTTTTGTCGCCGGCGGCAACCGCAGCGGCAACTTTCTTGATGGCCGTACGCAATTCAGTGCGCTGCGACATGTTATGCGCGCGTTGCTTGACTGCTTGACGGGCGCGTTTAGCTGCTTGTTTGGTATTTGCCATGATTTTTCCAGATTCTTGCAATGAATTTTGCGCGAAGCCTAGTATTATAGCGCACCGCAATAAAAAAGCAAACCCGCTGATTTTGCAGGCCTTTTTGCCGCTTAGTCGCTTTCCGTTTTAGACCAATCATGAATTTGCTCAAAGCCGCCGCTTCCGTCTCTGCGATGACATTACTGTCGCGCGTGACCGGGCTCGCGCGCGAAATAATCGGCTTCAGCTTGTTCGGTGCCGGGGCCGCGATGGATGCCTTTCAAGTTGCCTGGCGGATTCCCAATTT
>JANOKK010000049.1:0-5525 GCA_031419255.1 Betaproteobacteria bacterium | reverse complement strand
CACCTTCGCTACTTCATCGCGGTCGCCGAAGCCGGGACCTTCACGCTCGCCGCCGTGCATCTCGGCATTCAGCAGCCGCCGCTCAGCCAGCAGATCAAGTTGCTGGAGCGTGAACTCGGTTTCGGCCTTTTTCGGCGGCTTCCCAAGGGCGTCGAGCTGACAGTCGGGGGAAACGTATTCCTCGCCGAAGCGCGCAATATTGTCGCCAGTGTTGAACGCGCCAGCCAGCGGGCGGCGGGCGCTGCCCATGGCATGACGGGAAGACTCTCTGTCGGCTTTACGACATCGGCAATCACCCATTGGCTTGCGCCGCGATTGATAAGGGAGTTTCGTCAGGCCTTTCCGCACGTTGAAATTGAATTTCAGGCAGGCAGTGCAGCGAAGTTGATTCAGTCAGTTGCCAATGGCACCCTGGATATTGGCGCGATACGTACGCCGGTGCTGCGACCGGATGGCGTGAGCTTCAAGGTGCTGCTGAAAGAGACGATGCTGTTGGCGCTACCGGCAAGCCACCGGATCGCCCGCGCCGCGCTCACAAGAAAGACGAAACACCGCGCCGTGCTCTCACTGAAACAACTGAAGGACGAACCCTTTATTCTGGTGAGACGCCCCGGCGCACCCGGCATGTATGCCGACCTGATCCTGGCCTGTCACCGCGCTGGGTTCGCGCCTAAAATCGCCATCGAAGTCGAAAACATGCTTTCCAACATTGCACTGGTCGCGGCAGGCGTCGGTGTCTCCGCCGTGCCAGAGTCGATGCGCGATATCCATTCCCGCGATGTCGCCTACTTCCGGGCAAAGGAGGCGAACAGGTTGGTCGCACCACTCACGCTCGCTTCGCGTTCCGACGCGACGAATCCGGCGGCAGGCCGTTTTCTCACCTTTGCCGACAGTATTTCCAAGCAGAAGACCCGCGAAACCGCGAATTAACTCTCAAGATGCGCTCGAAACCGGACCGGCAGTTCCAGGGTCAGCCTAGGCGGGGAGAAGTCCTGTTGCGCACTTCAGAAGCGGGTGCAAATCAACGCGAAGTAATCACAACCGCCAAAGCTGCCTTCCCCCCGCCCGCACCGCATCCGCGTCCAGCACCGATTTCACATCGATCACCGCACCCTGCAATTTGACTTTCTCCATCAGTGCGGCGAGCGGTTTGTCCAAATATTCCTTGTGTGAAACAGCCAACACCACCGCATCGGCTGCGGGCATGCGCTCCCATTCGGTCAGGACAATGCCGTACTCGTGCTCCGCCTCCGCCGATGACGCGTAAGGGTCATGTACGCGCACCGTGAGGCCGTACTCCTTCAACTCCTTAATGATGTCCACGACCTTGGTGTTGCGTACGTCGGGACAATTTTCCTTGAACGTGAGGCCCAGCACATTGACAGTACCGCCCTGCAGTTTTCCGCCGGCACGGATCGTGGCTTTTACTGTCTGCTCGGCAACATATTTGCCCATGCTGTCGTTGATGCGCCGTCCGGCGAGAATCACCTCCGGATGGTGGCCGAATTTTTCGGCTTGATAGGTAAGGTAGTACGGATCGACACCGATGCAATGTCCACCGACGAGGCCCGGGCGGAATTTGAGGAAGTTCCATTTTGTGCCTGCCGCCGCGAGCACTTCGGCGGTGTCGAGCCCCATCTTGTTGAAAATGATCGCGAGTTCGTTCATGAACGCGATATTGAGATCGCGCTGCGAATTTTCGATGACTTTCGCCGCTTCCGCCACGCGGATGCTCGAGACGCGATGCACGCCGGCCTTCACCACTGCACCATAGGCGGCGGCCACGCGCTCCAGCGTTTCCGGCGTGTCGCCCGAAACCACTTTGATGATGCGGGTGAGCGTGTGTTCCTTGTCGCCCGGATTGATGCGCTCGGGCGAATAGCCGACGAAGAAATCTCTTTTCCATTTCTTGCCCGAGGCTTTTTCGAGTGCCGGAATGCAGACTTCTTCGGTCGCACCGGGATATACGGTCGATTCATAGACGACGATGGCCCCCGCTTTCAGATGCGGTCCGATCGCGCGGCTGGCACTCAAGAGCGGCGCGAAATCCGGCAGGCGCGCGTCATCCACCGGGGTCGGCACGGCGATGACGATCACGTCGGCTTTGGCCAGCAACGAGACGTCGTTGGTGCAAACGAGTTTGGTGGCCGCTTTTAAATCTTCGGTCGAGACTTCGCCGGTCGGATCGGTATGGTTGCGATACGCGGCAACTTTTGCTTCCGACAAATCGAAGCCGACGGTGTCGAACAATTTGCCAAATTCAACCGCAAGTGGCAGGCCGACATAGCCGAGTCCGACGACGCCGAGAGTTTGTTGTGTCATTTTTTTGTTGCTCCCTGTTTGATTCGCTTGAACGGGATGATGACGACCGTCCATGCACTTGCATCTAGCCCCTTTTCCGAAAAAGTAGGAGCAAAAAACAATAAGACGCAAGCACTGGTGCGGGCTTTCAAGCAAAAGTGGCTGGAAAGGCCCGCCAGTGCTAGTGCTTGCCAACGGTTACTTCTATTAACCTCAAAATTTCGTCATCGCGGTTTAATAGAATTACCCCAACCGCTAAACCTGGTAATACCCCCGATACCATTTCACAAACTTTGCAATTCCATCTTCCACCTGCGTGGCCGGCCGAAAGCCGACATCGCGTTCCAGCCGCGTCACATCGGCTTGCGTGGCCGGCACATCGCCGGGTTGCATCGGCAGCATTTCCATGATGGCTTTTTTGCCGAGGCAATCTTCCAGCGCGTTGATGTAGCGCATCAGCGTCACCGGATTGCTGTTGCCGATATTGTAGACGCGATAGGGCGCGTAGCTGATCGCGGGATCGGGCTTGTCGCTGTTCCAGGCGGGGTCAGGTGCGGCGATATGGTCGATGACCCGTACCACGCCTTCGATGATGTCATCCACATACGTAAAATCGCGCACCATGTTGCCGTGATTGAAAACCTCTATCGGCTCGCCGGCAAGGATCGCCCTGGTGAATTTGAATAGCGCCATATCAGGCCGGCCCCACGGTCCATACACGGTGAAAAAACGCAAACCGGTGCAAGGCAATTTGAACAAATCCGCGTAGCAATGCGCCATCAATTCATTGGCTTTTTTCGACGCCGCGTAGAGCGAAATGGGGTGATCGACCGAATCCGATTCCGCGAACGGCAACTTGGTGTTGGCACCATACACCGAGCTCGACGAGGCGTACACCAGATGCTGTACGCCGTTGTGACGCGAGCCTTCGAGAATATTGGTGAAGCCGACCAGATTGGCTTCCACATAGGCTTGCGGATTGTCGATCGAATAGCGCACGCCGGCTTGCGCGGCGAGATTCATCACCTTGTCGAATTTTTCAGCGGCAAACAGCGCCTTGGTGGCATCCTTGTCGGCAATATCGAGCTTGATGAAACGAAAGCGCGGATACGCGGCCAGGCGCACCAGACGCTTTTCTTTCAGCGTGACATCGTAGTAATTATTCATGTTGTCGATGCCGACGACCTCATCGCCGCGCTCCAGCATGCGGATCGCAAGCGTGTGGCCGATGAATCCGGCAACGCCGGTGATGAGAATTTTCATTGAGTCCGATTGATCAGTGGAATGCAAAAACGAGGCAACGCGGGAGATAGCCCGTCATTGTAGCCAATCCCGGTGCGGGATCGCCATTTTCACCATCGTCAATAGGGCAGCGGCACGTCCGATTTCGCCTCCGTTAGCACCCGACGAAAATCTTCTTTGATGCGTGTCAGCGCGGCTTCAGTCTCGGCCTCAAAGCGCAGCACCACCACCGGTGTGGTATTCGAGGCGCGCGCCAAACCGAAACCATCCGGATATTCGACGCGCACACCGTCGATGGTGATCACTTCCGTGGCACCTTCAAAGCGCGCCGACTTTTCGAGTTGTGCGACCAGCGCGTGCGGCTCGCCTTCTTTCAGTTTCCAGTGCAATTCAGGTGTGGAAATCGCATTCGGCAAGGCCTTCAACGGCACATTCGCGTCGGCGTGCTTGCTGACAATTTCCAGCAGACGCGCGCCGCAGTACATCGCGTCGTCGAAGCCGTACCAGCGTTCCTTGAAAAAAATATGCCCGCTCATTTCACCTGCCAGCGGCGCGCCGGTTTCCTTCATTTTCAATTTAATGAGCGAATGCCCGGTCTTGTACAGGGTTGGCCGCCCGCCATGATCGCGGATCCATTTGAATAAATTGCGCGAAGACTTCACGTCAAAAATAATTTCGCCACCCGGCACGCGCGAAAGCACATCGGCCGCGAACAGCATCAATTGCCGATCGGGATAAATAATCTCGCCATCCTTGGTCACGACACCCAGCCGATCGCCGTCGCCATCGAATGCGAGGCCCAGTTCGGCGTCAGTTTCCTTCAGTGCGCGAATGACGTCCTGCAAATTTTTTGGCTCGGCCGGATCGGGATGGTGATTGGGAAAATTACCGTCGACCTCGCAGAAAAGTTCAATCACTTCGCAACCCAGCGCCCGGAACAGGCGCGGCGCGAACGCTCCCGGCGCGCCGTTGCCGCAATCGACGACGATTTTCATCGGTCGCGCGAGTTTGGTGTCGCCGGTGATGCGCGCCATGTAGGCGTTGGTCAAGTCACGGGTTTCGTAAGTGCCCCGATGTTGGCTGTCTGCGACGGAAAAATCGTCGGATTGAATCGCGCGCAACAATTTCTGGATCGCATCGAGCGCCAGCGTCTCGCCCTCGATCACCATCTTGATGCCGTTGTAATCGGGCGGATTGTGCGAGCCGGTGATCATGACGCAGGAGCGCGTATTGAAATGAAACGCGCCGAAATACACCATCGGTGTCGCGGCCATGCCGATGTCGATCACGTTGATGCCGGTCGATTGAATGCCCTTCGCGAGTGCCTCGGCAAATGACGGCCCCGAGAGCCGGCCATCGCGGCCAATGGTGATGTGGGTGCCGCCGCGGCGCCTGGCTTCGGTGCCGAGCGCCTTGCCGACGAGCTCGACGGTTTCGGCCGTCAGTGTTTTGCCGACGATCCCGCGGATGTCGTAGGCTTTGAAAATCTCAGATGCAACGTTGCTCATGGTTGTTCTCGAATTGGAATGTGATGAAAACTTTTCTACCGGAATTGTCTATCGATCATTTCGACGTTGGATCATGTAGAAGACTTCCCCCTTTTTCAAAGGGGGAAGTGCCTGATGGTAGATTGCGCCTTGTCGAAAACACCCTCGTGGCTCTCTGACATTCAAGTGCCCTCATCAAAAAAGCGAAACACCCGCCGCGTCATCCAACTCCCTCCCGGAAACGGTACCGACAAAAACCCCACATGTCCGCCGTCATCCGGAAACTCCAGTGTCACGTGCGGTGAAACATCACTTGATTTCGGCAGCGCCGTTGCAGGCAGGAACGGATCGTTCTTCGCGTTCAATACCAACGTTCGCACCTTAACATCGATCAGGCCCGGCTTGGCAGAGGCGCGTGTCCAGTAATCGTCGGTGTCGTGGTAGCCGTGCAACGGTGCGGTGACTTCGTTGTCGAATTCGCGCAGCGTGCGCGCG
>JANOKK010000048.1:0-1104 GCA_031419255.1 Betaproteobacteria bacterium | reverse complement strand
AGGTCTCATCGATTTGAAATTGATCAGGTTGCATGAATCGTATTTCTCGAAAACTATTTAGTGTGCTTGCCATCGGCGCGTTGCTGTTTGCGCAACTGGCGGTAGCCGCCTATGCGTGCCCGATGCAATTTGCATGGGCCGATGAGGAAGCGTTGATGGAAGCTGCGTGCGAAAAAAGCGCAAATCAACGCGACATCGATTCCCCGGCACTTTGCCAGCAGCACTGCGAAAACGACCCGCAAAACGTCAATGATTCGCCGCAGGTGCCGGTATTTTTTGCCGTTGAAACAGGCCGAGTGGTCGCGCCATCGATGGCAACGATGTTGCCGATACGCACATCGGCAACGCCCGCATTTTTGTCGCACGCTACGTCTCCGCCGCACACCATTCGCAACTGCTGTTTTCGCATCTAGGCACCCACCTCACTTGAACGCCTGACTCCGCCGGAGTCCGGCATCGTCGTTCCTGCTGGAGGTGGTTATGCAATTTCGTCCCGTCTTGTTGTACATGTCGTTGCTGGCAAGTATTGCCTGCAATGCCTCCCCTTTGCTCTCGCTCGCCGATGCGCAACGCATCGCCGCCGGTGACGCGCCGCAAATCGACGCTCAGGCGGCCACCTTGCGCGCCGCACAGCAGGCGAGCCTTGGCGCGGGTGAGTTGGCGGATCCGAAACTGATCATCGGCATCGACAACATCCCGACCGATGGTGCCGACCGTTTCAATTTGACGCGTGAATCCATGACCATGCGCAGGATCGGATTCATGCAGGATTTCACGCGCGCCGAAAAACGGAAATTGCGCGGCGATCGCGCGTTCGCCGAGGTGCAAAAAGAAACCGCCATTCTCGCCCTGAGCCAATTCAATCTTCGCCGCGACGTCGCGCTGGCGTGGATCGAGCGCCACTTTGCCGAGCGCCAACTGGATTTGCTGAAGAAGCTCGCGCGCGAAAATGAATTGCAAGTCGCGACTGCCGATGCCACGCTGGCCGGCGGCAAGGGTCAGGCAGCGGACCCCTTCGCGGCGCGGCTTGCCGTCGCGCAGTTGGCGGATCGCATGATCGATGCCGAACGAAATATTACGCGCGCGCGGGCCAATCTGGCACGC
>JANOKK010000047.1:0-3858 GCA_031419255.1 Betaproteobacteria bacterium | reverse complement strand
CGGCGTGGGGGTGTTGATTTATGAATACGATAAAAGCATGCTGCACGGCAAGGTCGCGGTGGTCGATGACGAATGGGCCACGGTCGGTTCCAGCAATCTCGATCCGTTCAGCCTGTTTCTGAATCGCGAAGCCAACGTGGTGGTGGTGGACAAAGAATTCGCGCGCGGGTTGCGGGAATCGGTGATGGCGGAAATCAGTGGCGGGGCACGGCGCTGTCGCGCGGAAGACTGGCAGCGGCGCAGCCTGTTTGCGCGGGCGGAATCGTGGTTCGCGTATGGCGTGGCGCGCTGGGTGGCGGGCGTGCTGGGGTTTGCGAAATATTGGGAGTAATGCAGGCCTACGCCGACGTAGGATGGGTGGAGCGCAGCGATACCCATCGATGAATATGCGAACCGTGATGGGTATCGGCATGCGCCTCCACCCATCCTACGGTGAATCACCGTTACATTTGTTTGAACAAATGCGAGAACGGCCGGCTGACAGTGAGATTTTCTTTCCGGCCTTTCACCTTCACCGTCGCCTGCCCGCGAAAATCGCGTGACACCGCATCGATGGCCGACGCATTGACAATCGTCGAGCGATGGATTTGCCAGAATTTTTCGGCATCAATCCCATCGAGAATTTCCTTGATCGGTGTTTTGATCAGCGCATCGAAATCCTTGGTCGCGACCAGCGTGTATTTTTCATCCGACTGAAAAAACAGCACGTCTTCGATCGGAATCAAGCGCAAATTCACACCGATGTTGGCTTTGATCCATTTCAATTTCTCCGCCTGCGGATTTAATTTGGCGGAAAGATGCGCGACCAGCGCTTCCAGATTTTGCGGTGCACCCGAGGCTGGCGAATCGCCGAGCCGTTCCTGCAAACGCGCAATCGCGGTTTGCAAACGTTCATCGCTGTACGGTTTCAGCACGTAGTCAATGGCACCGGTGTCGAATGCATCCACGGCGTATTGATCGAAGGCGGTCACGAACACGATGTGGCATTTGATATCACGATTGGCGGCGAGCGACTTGGCGACTTCAACCCCCGTCATCTCCGGCATCTGGATATCGAGAAACGCCAGGCGCGGTTTCAATTCGGCAATCGCTTCCAACGCCGCTTCGCCATCACCGACATCGGCGAGGATTTTCAATGCCGGCCACAGCTTGGTGAGCTTGGCTTTTAATTGTGCGCGAAGGATCGGTTCATCCTCCGCAATAATCGCGGTAATTTCGGTTGTCATGGGTTCTAGTCTAGCGGATTCTTTTCGCGCTTGCGCCACCAGAACCAATACACCGCGAGGCCAATCAGGATAAACGGTGCCAATGCCGGCACCATGCTGACCGCCACAATCAGCGGGATCAACACCAGCAGTCCCGCGACCATCAGGCCCAAGCCGTAGAGTATGCCGACGACCACCAGCAACACCAATGCGACTACCCCAAACGCGGCGATCAATATCAGCGTGCCGAGTGCCTTGCCTTCGATGCCGTCGAGATGCGCATCGCCAATTTGCATCGGCAACGCGCCCGAATACAAGGCGGCCAGCATCAATCCGAACACCACCGCGAGGATCACCATCAGGCTGATGAAGGTCACCGACATCACCTTCGCCCAGACGCCGTGCGTCGTGGCCGCAGCGTGGCGTGCGCGCCCCCACCAACCGCTAAAAACAGGTTTGGCCGACATCGTTGAAGCCGCCGGCCCAGGGGCACCCATCGCGCCTTCTGCACTGCCCGCCGCTGCGACGTTGGTCTCGACGGGTATTTCGATTGCGGCGACAACGCCTTTCGGATCATTCGATTCCAGCGTCAACCTGGCGGCGTCGCCATAGATCGCGATCAGGCGTTCGCGGATATTGCTAAGCCCGACGCCGCCGCCGGCCTGAGTGGGCGCATCGGTGAGGCCGCGACCGGTGTCCTTGACCGAGACGCGAATCCGTCCGCCAGTCGCCGTGAATATGGATTGCACGACGACATCGATGCGCCCGCCTTCGCGTTGCGGCTCGAGTCCATGCTTGATCGCATTTTCAACCAGTGACGGCAACATCATCGGTGGAAACGAGGAACTCATCAGTTCGGCCGGGCAATCGATATCGAATGCAAGTCGCTCGCCCATGCGCATTTTCAGGATGTTCAAGTACGCGCGCACCAATTCAATTTCCTGGCCGACGGTGGAGGTGTTCTCGCGCATTTTCGGCAAGGATGAGCGCAAGTATTGAATCAAGTGGCCGGTCATCTTGTTCGCCTGCGCCGGGTCAACCTCGGTCAACGCCTGCACATTGGCCAGCGTGTTGTACAGAAAGTGCGGCTCAACTTGCGCTTGCAACGCTTGCAAACGGGCCTCGGTGATCTGCCGGTTGTTGTTGCTAACGTCGGCTTCTTTGGTTTTCTGTTCGGCGACGGCGGTGGCACGACGCGAACGACCGATGAAATATTTTGCGATCAGCATCATGATAAAAATCGGAATGAATGCCAGCACAACCAGAGAACCGATACCGGCACGCGCGACATCGCTCGCCACTTTGGCGTGGATCGCCTGGCGCAATTCTGGTGGCAATGCTGAGGGTTCGGGCGGTGTGGGGATATCGACATTTATTTTTCCATCGTCGCCGATGTCGATATTTCCGCGAATGTGCGCGCCGCCAATGGTGCCGTCAAAATTGACACCCTGCTTGGCCGTTTCGCCGGGCTTCCCCGGCGCTTTCGGCGGCGTGGGAACGGCGGCGGGCGCAGGCGTCTTGGGTGTTGCGGGCGACGCAGGAAGAGTGGATTTTTTCTTCACGCCGGTCTCATCGACGTTGGCCGAAGTGCCCGGTTTTTCCGGTGATGTTGAATCGACATCGATCTTGAAGGCGTCGTCGCCAATGTTGATCCCGATCGATACGCCGCGCCGCCGATTCTCCGCCAACTTCTTGACGGCCTCTTTCGCCGCATTCTCTTTGTCGCGGGCGGCCTGAATCGTCGCGTCGAGCGCTTGCTGTGTTGCCGTCGTATCGACGCCGCTGGATTTCAGTTTTTCAATGGTGTCGCGGGTAGTCTCTTCCACCGATTCGCGGGCTTCGCGCGCCGTTTCCAGTGCCGACTCCGCCGCTTCTTTTGCGGCATCCAGCGCACGTTCCTTGGCTTCTTTCAACGCGTCGCGCGCGGCAATGGTTGTCTCGCGCTGGGCATCGCGCTGCGCCGTGAAAATTTCTCTGCGCGCCTGTGCGATTTCTTCCAGTGCGCGCGCCATTTCCTGTTGTCGCGCGGGATCTGTCGAGCGATCCTTGATCGCGCCAACGATTTGTTCGGCCATGCCGAGTGCACTGTCGCCGACGGCACGGTCGATTTCGCGTTTGATGGCGCGGCGCTCTTCCGGGGTGGAGCCGCTTTCGGACATGCGAATCACTTGCACCGGCGCCGAAAAAATGACCAACAGCAATAGCGTCGAGAATCCCAACAGGATCATGGCCCACCAGGGCGTGCGGTTGATGAAATCGCCGAAAGCTTTGAACATGTTGAATCCGAGTCGAATGTGGCAGTTTACGTGAGCTCGCCGGGAGGCAATGCGCCAACCCTATGGCATGACTGCATGTTAGGGGTGCCCGCTGCCCTTCTCAACCACTGCAAGGCGGATTGCGG
The DNA here is from genome assembly GCA_031419255.1 of Betaproteobacteria bacterium. Taxonomy (GTDB): domain Bacteria; phylum Pseudomonadota; class Gammaproteobacteria; order Burkholderiales; family Usitatibacteraceae; genus UKL13-2. The sequence continues at coordinate 252 of JANOKK010000047.1, read as the reverse complement.
AATTGGCGGGATGGATTGCAGGGGGTGCGGAGGAACGACTACGTGACGAATGGCGGAAGGTAGGTTCGCAGAGTGAGAATAGCTACGCAAAATTCGCAAACACCACTGTTGGCGAGGTGTTTGGCGGCTTTTTGCTTGTAAAAGCTCGCCAGTGCTGGACTTTAGTATTTTTGCGTATTGCCAACTCGACTCAATACTGCTCACTTGAACGCTGTTCGCCCTGAGCCTGTCGAAGGGCCTCGGACATCCAGC
>JANOKK010000046.1:0-5602 GCA_031419255.1 Betaproteobacteria bacterium | reverse complement strand
TTTTTTTTTTTTTTTGTTCATAAACAAACGCTGTGTTGTTGGGTGTGTTTTTTTTTTTTTTTGTTTTTCTATTTTTTTTTTTTGGGGCTTGTTGGTTGGGGGGGGGGGGGGGGGGGGGGGGGGGGGGGGGGGGTTGGGGTTCGAAATGGGTCGGCGATGATGCTGTCGATAAATCGCTCACCGCCCCCTCACCCGGCGCGCAGCGACGGGTGAGGGGGCGGTGCTAAAACCAGCAACAAACTTCACTGCAAAGGAAAAATGCATCCACCCAAAAGTTTACTCGAAATAAACACGGCATTCATCGCGCGCAATCGAACGCGTTATCATCTTGCATGCCCAAGAAAATTCTCAAACTCTTTCCCACGCCCTCCGATTGCGAGGCCGCCTTTTATGATGCGATCGAACGTGCTGACCTGAATCTGATGAGCGCTGTCTGGGCAGATGATCCCGACGCAATCTGCATTCAGCCGCACGGCCCCCGCCTCGCGGGCTTTCCGGCAATTCGCGCGAGTTTCGCCGCCTATTTTTCGGTGAGTGCCAATCCCGGCTTGAAGATCAGCGAATACCGCCGTCACGACGGGCCAACGCTTGCGATCCATAGCGTTTATGAAACCTTCATGCAACCTGGAGGCGTGCCGATGCCGCCGTTTCTGGCGACCAACGCGTACATACTCACGCCCAATGGCTGGCGGATGATTTTGCATCACGCGTCACCCAGCCCTCGCGGCACTACGGCTGAGGAGCAAGGTGTGTCGCGGATTCTGCATTAATGATGCGCGGGTTGGCGGCAAGGGTCTATTGCGCCGTTGGCGTTGCCGGCGCGTTGTTGGCGGCGACCGTGGTTTATGCCGCCGACATGCGCAAAGTCATGCGCACGCCCGTCCAATCGGCCGAAAAAGGTTTCGATTGCGTTTGGGAATCCGACGAGATGACCGGCACGTTGTGCGACAACATATTCGATTCACTACTGCAATACGATCACCTCGCGCGGCCGATCAAATTGCAACCACGCGCCGCCGCCGCGCTGCCGGAAATTTCGGCTGACGGCAAGACCTACACCATCAAACTGAAGCGCGGCATTGTCTTCACGCCCGATGCCGCGTTCAAAGGGAAAAAGCGCGAGCTGGTGGCGAGCGATTATGTTTACAGCATCAAGCGTATGCTGGATCCCAAGATCAAAGCGCAATGGCAATTTCTGATGGATGGAAAATTGCAGGGCGGCAATGAATTGATCGCGGAGGCGAAGCGGACCGGTAAATTCGATTACGACAAACCCATCGCCGGCCTTGAAGCGCCCGACCCGTACACGCTCATCATTCGCCTGGTCGCGCCGGATTACAACCTGAATTACATCCTCACCATGCCCGCGACTTCTGCCGTCGCGCGCGAGGTGGTGGAGTATTACGGCGCCAGTTTTGGGGAGCATCCGGTCGGCACCGGGCCTTACAAGCTCGCCGATTGGCGGCGTGCGTCGCGCGTGGTGCTGGAAGCGAATCCGGATTTTCGCGAAGAATATTTTGAAAGTGTCGGCAGCGATGATCCGCGCGATGCGTTGATCATCGAACACTTGAAAGGCAAACGCATTCCGCTGATCGGCCGACTGGAAATTTACCCGGTCGAAGAAGAGCAGCCACGCTGGCTCGCGTTTCTCAATGATGATTACGAATACATCCGGCCGATCCCCACGCCATTTATCGATACCGCCATGCCGGGTGGAAAACTGGCCCCCAATTTGGCCAAACGCGGCATGACCACGCGCCCCGATGAGGTCGCATGGATCACCTATGCCAGCTTCAACATGAATGAAACGATCGACGGCAAGCCCAATGTGCTGGGCGGCTATACGGCGGACAAAATCGCCTTGCGGCGCGCGATATCAATGGCGTATCCGATCGACGATGAGATCAGCATCATCGAAAAAAATCAGGCGATTAAAGCCTGGAGCCCGATCGCGGCAGGCATGGCGGGCTTCACCGATGAACGCACGCCGACGCTGGAATACAACCCGGCGAAAGCGCGCGCGCTGCTGGATATGTATGGCTACATCGACCGCGATGGCGACGGTTGGCGCGATATGCCGAATGGCTCTCCACTGGTGATTGACCAGGGCACCACCCCCGATCAACGCGCCCGCAGCCGCAACGAATTGTGGCGGCGCGCGATGGACGCGATCGGCATCCACATGACGTTCGACAAAGTCGAGAAAATGCCGGAGCTTCGCAAACAGGCACAGAATGGTCGCGTGCAAATGATGAGCTACGGCTGGATCGCCGACTATCCCGACGGCGAAAATTTTCTGCAACTGTTCTGGAGCAAGAGTATCGGTGGCGCGAATTACACGATGTTCGCGATGCCGGAGTTCGACAATCTCTACGAAAAAATAAAAATCATGCCGGATTCGCCCGAACGCACCGCACTCTACCGGCGCATGGTGCATATGCTGTGGGTTTACAATCCGTGGCGCGTCAATACGCTGAAACAAGGCACGATCCTGATTCAGCCTTGGCTGCTCGGTTTCAAAAAGCATCCGTTCGGCCATGAGCCTTGGCGCTACCTCGATATCGATCTTGCAAAACTTCCGGCATCGTCAAGAAAATGAACTCGCGCGCAATCCAATGGCTCGCAACGACCGTGACGGCATTGCTGCTGGCCGTCCTCGGACTGCAATGGGCCTGGTGGACCTGGCGCTTCCTGACGCCCGCGTGGCAGGCACCGCTCATCGCCGCCGCCAGCGATGCAGCACCGGTGCCGGCTTCATTGGGCCGGCAATTGCTGGGAGATCGCGACGATGCCGCGACAGGCGGCACCCCGGCCGCGCAAAACAGCGTGCGCTTGAAAGGTGTGTTCGCAGTCGATGGCAAGACGCTTTCTGCCGCAGTGGTGAATCTGGGTGGCCGCGACATGACGGTACGGCTCAATCAGGAGTTATCGAGCGGCGTAAAACTGTTGGAAGTCCAAGCGGAATACATCGTCATTAGCCGCAATGGTGCGCGCGAACGAATCGAGCTTGATCGTTTCGGCGCAGCGAAGACCGTTGCCACCGGCGCACCCGCCGCCACCCAGTTCCGCTTGAACGTCGCCAGCACCGGTGCCAATGCGTTTGCACTCTCGCGCCAGGAATTGAATACCGTCTTGCAGGATCAGCGGCAAATGAATTTGCTCGGTCGCATCGGCCCATCGCCCAATGGCGGCGTGCGGGTCGAAGACGCACCCAATGGCTCGCTCTCGCAAAAGCTCGGATTGCAAGCGGGCGACGTGATCACCGGCATCAACGGCCAGCCGATCAACTCGCAAGGCGACCTGGTGCGCGTGTACGGCCAATTCAATTCACTCACCAATATCCGCGCGGAAGTTCGGCGGGGCGGCGTGCCGATGGTGTTGAATTACGCGATTCAGAATTAAACATCATTGCCTTCCGCTTCCGGCCACAGGTTCGGAAACAAAAACCGCAGCGAACGAAGCGGCACGCCGAAAGATACGGGCGATCGTGGTGAAGTTTCCGTTAGCACGCCAAAATCAAGCAAACTTGTCAGCACTCGTCGACCGGTGCGGACGCCCAAGCCCGTCATTTTGACGAATCTCGCACGCTCAATTGGGCCTGTCATTGCGACGTAATGCAGAGCTTCCAGAGCATCTATTTTGACCACGGATTTTTCGCTTCGTACGTCCCACGGTTGTTCCTGCAAACTCAGCAGCATCAGATTCAGACGATCCTTTAGCGTTACAAGGTTTAGTCTTTCGCGCATGAAACGCACTTGGTCTACACACACATTGAGAAAATAAGTCGCAAAGGCGACCAGTTCTTCCTGCGAAAGTGGACCGCGCCCGTCCAAACTGTTTCGCTGCGCCGCGTCTGCATTGCTGAGTTTGGCGTAGTACTGCTCCTGCGTGCGAGCAAGGCCGCGCATGGGTGACCATAAGCCCCGCGTGAGTCCCATCGCATGCAACAGCAGATGAGTATGCAGGCGTGCAGCGCGCCCATTGCCATCGATGAAGGGATGAACCCATGCGAGCCGATGATGTGAGCAGGCTGCACCAATCAACAGCGCCTCCGTGCCGGCTAGCTTGGAATAGCGTGCCGCCCAACTGTGCATTAGTCCGTCAACGTCTTTCCAGGGCGGCGCAATATGTTGGCCTGCCTTCACATCCTTTATCCGATATTCACCCGGAGCAGTGGGCTCGCCATCGTCAGTGACGCGGTCGGCTTCGGGTAACTTACGATAGAGCAACCCATGAATTTCGCAAACTATCGTTGGTGAGAAAATTTCGCCCGGGGCAGAATTCCCGAGCGTCTGCTCAAGCTCGGCCTCGACTTCCATATGCGCGACTGCTATGCGTTGCCTCTTGGCGATCGCCGCGTCCGCGCTGAAATTTTTTTGAATGGCTCGCTCTAAATCTGCGGGCTGGGTATGTTGCCCCTCAATTTTGTTTGTGTAGTACGAGTTCATTGCTCGCAGCTTTGGGCGAAGTGCGCGAACGATTGATTCTCCCGCCTGACCGCGAAGGGTGTGACACTCCTTGACAAGTTCCGCCGCCAGTTCTTGCAACGGGCCGAGGGTTCGCTCCTCAGGAAACAACGGCTGGAACTGGTTGATTTCTGCCATAATTGGACAGTTCTGTGGACACAATATTGGACATTATAATCTTAATTCAAATATTTGATAAATAACGCTTTAATGTTATTGAATGAATTAATTTGGACAGTTAAAAGGACACTATTTTTTGGGAAAGCGAGCGACGCGTCCAAACTGCACGCCGGGTTCTGGCGTGTAAGTATTTTTGTATAAATTGGAATCTTTTAGCCTCATTCTTAACGCATTGAGCCAGCATGATCGAAAGCAAAGACGCGAAACCAATGACGGGCGAGATCCTGCATGCGCTGCTTGATTACATCGTGGCCGTTTACACAAGCAGCAATCAAAATCGCATGTGTAGAGCACCTGTGGCGCTTCCTTGTTGCGCTGTTGATTGTCGGGGTAGGCGACATGCCAGAACGACTCATGCGGCGACTGATGCGTCGGGTCACGATAGGCGCTCGCGTTCGACCGATCAGCATAGATGCTGACAGCGGCTCATCAATGCGACACACTCCAGCACCGGCAGGCCTTTCCGGCGCTTTTTGCCCCAAACACCGCGCCAATGCTTGTGTTTAACATCCCGCTCGTCTCTGCGTGGCGGTCGCAAACCCCACATTGATGACGTACAATCAGCCGAGTTTCTAATCTTTATCCACTTTTGTCCTCTGCGGATTTGCGATGCGTCGATACTTTCCATTCAAGAAAAACATAGCCGTTCTCGGCACCGCGATCGCGTTGTCAATATCCGCTCTGCCGGCAGCGATCGCGCAGGATTCGATCACGTTAAATTTCGTCAACGCCGATATCCCTTCCGTGGTGAAAGCCATCGGCGGCCATACCGGCAAAAACTTCGTGATCGACCCGCGCGTCACCGGCAACATGAACATCATTTCTCAGACGCCGGTCTCCAAGGATATTGCGTACCAGATTTTGCTGACCGCTCTCCGGGTGAGCGGTTATGCGGCGATCGAAGAACGCGGCGTGGTGAAGATCGTTCCGGAAGCGGAAGGAAAAGTCTCTGGCAC
>JANOKK010000045.1:0-8200 GCA_031419255.1 Betaproteobacteria bacterium | reverse complement strand
TTTTTTGTTCGATGTGGGATTGGCTTCGCATTCCTCGTCATAGCTTGAATACATGTACGCCGTGGAAGTCGCAAATTCGGCCGCGCAGGTATCGACGCGTTTGTACACTGGGCGAATGCCGGCGGCATGGCGCTTCGCACGGATATCGCCTTCTTTCACATGCAGCAAATGCGCGAGGCGGCGATCCGAAAAACCCTTGCGTTTCAATTCGCGCAATTCGGTTGCGTCAATCGCGGCGAGCGTTTTTTTCTCGATCGCCAATTCCATATCGACCAGCTCTTTTATGAGCGCCAAAAACCACGGGTCGATCTTGGTGTAGCCGTGAATTTCCTCCAGCGACATACCGATACCGAACGCATCCGCGACATACCAGAGCCGCTCGCCGCGCGGATAGGCAAGCTCGTCGCCAATTTTCTCCGGATCAACCGTTTTCAGATTGAATCCATCAACACCATTTTCCAATCCGCGCAACGCTTTCTGCAGCGACTCCTGAAAATTGCGGCCAATAGCCATCACTTCGCCGACGCTCTTCATCTGCGTCGTCAATCGATCATCGGCTTGCGGAAATTTCTCGAACGCAAAGCGCGGCACTTTGGTGACGACGTAATCGATAGACGGCTCGAACGAGGCCGGGGTCGCGCCACCCGTGATGTCGTTCTTTAATTCATCCAGCGTGTAGCCGACTGCCAATTTAGCCGCGACTTTGGCAATCGGAAAACCTGTTGCTTTGGAAGCCAGCGCGGATGAACGTGAGACGCGCGGATTCATCTCGATCACTACCATGCGGCCGTCTTTTGGGTTGACCGCAAACTGCACGTTCGATCCGCCAGTCTCGACGCCGACTTCGCGCAATACCGCGATGGACGCGTTGCGCATGATCTGGTATTCCTTGTCGGTCAATGTTTGCGCGGGGGCCACGGTGATCGAGTCTCCCGTATGCACACCCATCGGATCCAGATTTTCGATTGCGCAAATGATGATGCACTTGTCATTTTTGTCGCGCACCACTTCCATCTCGAACTCTTTCCAGCCGAGCAGCGATTCTTCGATCAGCAATTCCTGCGTCGGCGATGCTACCAATCCACGCTCGCAGATTTCGACAAATTCATCGCGGTTGTAGGCGATGCCGCCGCCCGAGCCGCCCATCGTGAAACTGGGACGGATGATCGCCGGAAAACCAATGCCCGCCTGCACTTGCAATGCTTCTTCCATCGAATGCGCAATCGAAGAGCGCGCGGAGGCAAGGCCGATTTTGGTCATCGCCTGTTTGAATTTTTCGCGATCCTCGGCTTTGTCGATGGCTTCCTTGGTGGCACCAATCATTTCGACGTTGTACTTTTCCAGCGCGCCGTGCTTCGCCAAATCGAGCGCGCAGTTCAATGCCGTTTGCCCACCCATGGTCGGCAGCAACGCGTCGGGGCGCTCTTTTTCAATGATCTCTTCAACGATCCGCCAGGTAATCGGTTCGATATAGGTCACGTCCGCCATGTTGGGGTCGGTCATGATCGTGGCGGGGTTTGAATTGATCAGGATGACTTTGTAGCCCTCTTCCCGCAACGCCCTGCACGCCTGCGCACCCGAGTAATCGAACTCGCAGGCCTGACCGATGACGATCGGGCCGGACCCGATGATGAGGATGGATTTGATGTCGGTGCGTTTTGGCATATTTTTTTGCTAGAGAGTCGCGGTCGCGAGTTTCGCACCGAAGCCGATGAAGATGCCGCCGACGCCGCCGGTCATCGCGGCCGAGAGGCGATGCCGCCGACGGAAAGACTCGGCCACGCGCGCGCCAATGAGGATCAATGCGGACAGATAAATAATGCTGACGATCTGCAATATCGCACCGAGTGCCGCGAAGGTCAGCGCCGGATGCGGATAGGCGGGATCGACAAATTGAATAAAGAACGATACAAAAAACAAAATGGCTTTCGGGTTCACCAAACTGATGGCGAGTGCGCGTTTGAAGGGATGGCTCGTGTCTGCGGGCTCGCTTCCCGTCTCGTTCACCATCACGCCATTTCGCCAGCGTTTGATCGCCCCCAAAATCAATTGAATGCCGATCCAGATCAGGTAACCGCCGCCCGCATATTTGATCACCGTGAAAATACCCGGATACGCCGCCAGCAACGACCCAATGCCTGCCGCCGCCAACACCATCAATACCGCATCGCCAACCACCACCGCCGCTGCCCCCTGATAGCCCGCGCGCACGCCGCGCTTTGCCGCGACGGACAACACGTAGAGCGAATTCGGCCCCGGCAGTCATATGATGAAAATCGTGCCGATGATGTAAGTGGGGAGGTCGGTGATGCCGAGCATGTTCATCGCTACACAAATCCGATCTTGCGTTTTGGTTTCTTCTCACCCTCGTCCATCAAGTCGTAAATCGCCTGAAACACCACTTTGAATTGCTTGTCGTATTTCGCCTCAAGTGAAGCGAGTTTTTTGGCGAGTTCACGATTGGTGTCGATCAGCGCACGCATCCGCACGAAGGCGCGCATGATTTCGATGTTGACGGCAATCGCCCGAGGGCTGCGCAAAACGCTGGACAACATCGCCACACCTTGCTCGGTAAATGCGTAGGGAAGTTTGCGAATTCCGCCCCAACTTGAAGTCACAATTTGTGACTTCAAGTTTGTAAACTCTTGATTGGTAAGCTGAAAAAGAAAATCTTGAGGAAACCGATCGATGTTGCGCATCACGGCTTGCATCAACACGCGTGGTTCCACGCCATAGAGCGGAGCAAGGTCATGCGAGAACATCACCCGCTGACCACGCATCACGACAATCTTCGACACGACGATTTCGTATTCAACCAAGGCCTGCTTCGCCGTAAGCACCCTAGCCACGCCCAGCCCCCATCATCGCCACAAACTTGTCAAACAAATAACCAACCTCATGCGGCCCCGGACTTGCCTCGGGATGCCCCTGAAAACTGAATGCGCGTTTGTCGGTGTATTCAATGCCCTGACAGGTGCCGTCAAATAGCGATTTATGCGTGACGCGCACGTTAGCCGGCAGCGTTTTTTCATCGGCTGCGAAGCCATGATTCTGGCTCGTGATGTAAACTTTTTTCGTCGCCAGATCCTGCACCGGATGGTTTGCACCATGATGGCCGAATTTCATTTTCAATGTCTTGGCTCCTGCGGCTAATGCCAACAATTGATGCCCGAGGCAAATGCCAAACACCGGCACGTCTTTGGCAATAATTTCCTGAATTGCGCGAATCGCGTAGTCGCACGGTTCGGGGTCACCCGGCCCGTTGGACAGAAACACACCATCCGGATTCAACGCGAGCGCATCCATTGACGACGCTTCGGCCGGCAACACGGTGATCTTGCAACCGCGCTCGGCCAGCATGCGCAGAATGTTGTGTTTGACACCGTAGTCGTAGGCGACAACGTGAAACGTCGAATCGGTCGCAGTGCGATAGCCGGATCCCAATGCCCAAGTTGATTCGTTCCACGCATAAGACTTTTTGCAAGACACCACTTTGGCCAAATCGAGACCCGACATCGCCGGTGCCGTATTCGCCCATTCGCGTGCGCGTTTGATGTTGGCGTCAGTGTGTTCCCCCACCAGAATGCAGCCGTTCTGCGCGCCTTTTTCACGGATCAGGCGCGTGAGGCGGCGCGTGTCGATATTGGCAATCGCGACGATGCCATTCTTCGCCAAATATTCGGGCAACGTCGCCGTCATCCGCCAGTTGGACGCGAGCTTGGGCAAATCGCGAATGATCAGGCCCGCCGCATAGCATTTCAACGATTCTGCATCTTCCTCATTGGTGCCAGTGTTGCCTATGTGCGGGTAGGTGAGCGTGATCATCTGCCCCATGTAGGAGGGATCGGTCAAGATTTCCTGATAGCCCGACATGGCGGTGTTGAACACCACTTCGCCCGTCGCATGGCCCGCGGCACCAAAGGATGCGCCCTTGAACACCGAGCCATCGGCTAGGACTAGGAGGGCGGGAAGGGGCTGAACCAAGAGAGACTCCAGAAGAACTCGACATAACCGCAAGCAGGCACAAAAAACGGGAAAGGCCGTTGAGACCTTTCCCGCGTTTTCGTTGAAATCGTTGCGCGATTAAGACGCTATTTTAGCCTAGATGCGGGTTGGCAGCAAACCAAGTGCACACTCTCACGCGCGCAAAAAGGCTATTTCAACCCCAACACATCGCGCATATCGAACAAACCCGATTTTCTGCCTTCCAGGAAGCGGGCCGCGCGCAGCGCACCTTCGGCATAATTCGCCCGTGAACTCGATCGATGGGTAATCTCGATTCGCTCGCCGGTGCCGGCAAACATTACCGTGTGTTCGCCGATAATGTCGCCGCCGCGAATCGCGGAAAATCCGATGCTGCCTTTGCGGCGCTCGCCGGTAACGCCGTGGCGCGCAAATACGCCGACTTCCTCCAACGACTTATTCATCGCCTTCGCCGCCGCCTCTCCCAACATTAACGCGGTGCCGGAAGGCGCATCGACTTTCAGTTTGTGATGTGCCTCGATGATTTCGATATCGAAATTTTCGTGCAGCGCCGCACTCGCCATCTCGACCAGCTTGACCAGCACGTTCATGCCAAGGCTCATGTTGGCCGCGAACACGATGGCAATGTCTTTGGACGCCGCCTCGATGTCGTGTTTTTGCGCGTCGCTGAAACCGGTGGTGCCGATCACCATGTTGATGCCGCGCGCGCGACAGGCCGCGAGGTGCGCGAGCGTGCCTTCGGGCCGCGTGAAGTCGATCAGCACCGCCGCATTGGCGAGACCTTGCGCAAGATCAGCGGTAATTGCGATGCCTTTCGCGCTGCCCGCGAGCTCACCCGCGTCGCGACCCAACAACGTATTCGCCTCGTGCTCGAGCGCCCCGGAAACCGTCATCCCCGGTTGCTCCGCCGCTGCGGCCAACAACGCGCGCCCCATGCGGCCACCCACGCCGGCGATCGCAAGGTGGATCGCCACGATTATTCTTTTTTCGGCGGCGCGCCGGGAGGCGTGGTGTTCGGCAAGGTGCGACGATCGCCGCCGCCGGTCAAGATTTCCACCGGCGACGCCTGACCTTCGATCTTCGCGACTTTTTCGTTTTCGAACAAAATCGTCACATGGTATTTTTGCGACTCGCGACCGAACGGCCCGTATTTGCTGCTTTGCTCATTGCTGAAGTAATAGTCCCATCGGTTCGCGTGAAACACATCTTGCATCAGCGGTGTGCCAAGCGTATTTCTGACATCGTTGCGGCTCATGCCGGGTTTGACTTTGGCGAGCTGTTCCTCTGTGACCAGATTGCCTTGTTGAATATCAATCCGGTGAACACCAAAACCCGCGCACGCGGCGAGCAGACTCGAACACGCAATCGCTACGACAAGTGTGGCAAATGTGGAAAATCGACGCATGGAACGCTTCCTGACAAAAACAGGTGAAATTGACCGGCCATTATAGCCGTTCGCATCGCCGACCCGGCAAGGCGTTCCCGTTGCGCAACGATTCGCGGCTTGCCGTCGTGTCGCGCAAAACGGCATATGATTGCGCGTAAACGTGCATCTAGAATTGGCGGGTGCACTCAACGTGGACGCGGAGAGGTAATGTCGGAATCGAACGAACTACGGAACATGGGGTTGAAAGCCACATTTCCGCGTTTAAAAGTGCTGGATCTGTTCCAACATTCCAAGCAGCGGCATTTGTCTGCCGAGGACGTGTACAAATTGCTGCTGCAAGACAACGCAGAAATTGGCCTCGCCACGGTTTATCGGGTGTTGACGCAGTTTGAACAAGCCGGGCTATTGAGCCGCCACCATTTCGAAAGCGGCAAAGCGGTTTTTGAATTAAACGAAGGCAGCCATCACGATCATATTGTCTGCGTCAATTGCGGCCATGTTGAAGAATTCAACGATCCGGAAATTGAAAAACGTCAGGAAAAAGTCGCGAAGCAATTGGGCTTCGTGATCAAGGATCACCACATGATCTTGTACGCCGAACACTGCCCGCATTGTCCACGCGCCGTGAAATGACGCGATGGTCGCGGTAAGATTGAAGCATCATTTTTGCGCAAACGCGATTCAGCGTGATTGCCGACAGGAGTATCGAGTGTCCCGAATGTTGAAAATTGTCTTGTTGATGTGGCTCGCGTGGATGGATATCGCCGCCGCGCATGCGTTTGAAAAAAACAGTGGTCTCACCGTCATCGGCGTTGCAGAGATGCCCAAAGAGGGCCGTGACACGATTGCATTGATTCGCAAAGGCGGGCCATTTCCTTATCAGAAAGACGGGACAACTTTTTCCAACCGCGAACGCTTGTTGCCAAAAGAGCCGCGCGGTTATTACCGCGAATATACGGTCAAGACGCCGGGTTCGCGCGATCGCGGTGCGCGGCGCATCATCTGCGGCGGCAAACCGGCGACGATCTGCTATTACACAGCCGACCACTACAAGACGTTCAAGCTGATCAGAGAGTGACGAAAGAAAAACATGCCCTCCCCCGAACTCAAGAATCTCTTTACCGGCGACGCGCCACGCGGCGTCTATTGGCTCAAAGCCCACGCTGCCGTCACCGATCTTGCAAAGCTCGCACGCGGCAAGAGCATGGCTTTTTTTCATCTCGAGGGCAAAAAAATCGAGAAAAAGGAACAGTTCCTCAATCACGCCGCCGTGGCGATGAAATTTCCCTCGCATTTCGGCAACAACTGGGACGCGTTCTACGATTGCATCACCGATTTTGATTGGGTCGGCTCCGAGGCCTACATGATTTATTTCGACCACACGGACGCCTTTGCGGCACATCACGAAAGTCAGTTGGAAACAGTGATCGAATTATTCCAGGACGCGGTCGATTCATGGAAAGGTGAAGGCCGGTCGATGCTGGTGTTGTTGTCGGGTGAACAAGCGCCGCCGGGGATCAAGAAGCTCTAAGGTCGACTTTACAAAGTCAAGCACTGGTGGGCCTCTCCGGGCACAAATGCTTGAAACACCCCGCCGATGCTGGGGTTTCGGCTAATTCCAGAGGTGGAACTACTCCTCCCGCGTAAACCGGATATCCCCGTAATACGCACTGGTCATGGTCTCGGTTGAATTCGAGTCGGTCATGACGCCAACAAAGGTAATCGGCCCCGGTGCTTCTCCGAACAAACGTTGAAAATCCGCTCGCACATCGCGCTTGAACGTGATCCATTGGCCGAGTCGGGCCGGGCCACTTTCCACCACCAACATTTTTGCGCGCGTGGTGCGGGCATTGTCCAACGCCGTTTCGGGTGGCAGTTTGTTTTCCCAGATGTATTGAATCGTCGCGTAGGGCATCTCGCGACCGCTGAATAATTTCACGGTACGGGCGATCGCCTGATCCTCGAAATCGAGTTTCGATTTGTCGCCATCGAATGCAACGATGACACGCACCGGCGAATCATCGCCGACGCTGGTCGCGTTGTCGGCACCGGGAATCAATTGCGGCACTTTCCAGCGCCAGGTGATGTACGGGTAATCGGCCAACGCAAGTGTCAACGGCTGCAGCAGCCCCGAGGCGGAAATGTTCGCCTTTGCGGCAAGCACCCGTTCGCCTTCGTGATCAACAATGCCGTATTGGGTGCGTGCAATAAAACGCGAAAGCGTCCAGTGTTCCCAGCCGGGCGGCAAGGTATCGCCGACGTTCGACAGTGAAAATGCCTGTACCGCATTGAGTTCTCCGATTGAACTTTTGGCCGGCAGTGTTGGCGCAGTGTATTGGGCGCATGCGCCCAAGAACATGATCGAACTGCATAGCAAGAATCGCATCAATGCTCCGCAAAAATGTCACTAGACAGGAAATTACCAACGCAGTCTGTGCGGCAAGGCACAGTCGCAAACGGACTATTCGGAACTCGCGATCAATGCCGCGTTGCCGCCGGCCGCCGCCGTATTGACGGTCACCACTCTTTCCGACGCAAAACGGAATAAATAATGCGGCCCACCGGCTTTCGGCCCGGTGCCGGAAAGCCCTTCGCCGCCAAACGGCTGCACTCCCACCACGGCACCAATCTGATTGCGGTTCACATACATGTTTCCGACCCTTGCCCGACCACGTATCGCTTCAATGGTCTCTTCGATGCGCGAATGCACGCCCAGGGTCAAACCGTAGCCGCTGGCATTGATGGCGTCGACGACCGCCATCAATTCACCCGCCTTAAACGCGAACACATGCAGCACCGGCCCGAACACTTCGCTCGTGATGGACTCGA
>JANOKK010000044.1:0-3856 GCA_031419255.1 Betaproteobacteria bacterium | reverse complement strand
CGGCAAATGCCTGGAAAGCGATTACATTTTCAGTCTCGCCGAGCAATACCATCCGGTCATCGACAACTATCCGCAACTGGTCAATGTCGAAGTCGAGGCCGGCCACGTCGAAATCGTCGGCAACAAGGAAGTCGCCCCGCGAAAGCTGCTGGCGATTCTGCAACAGCAAGGGCTGCTTGGACCAACCCCACCGGAGCGGCGAGCCGTCCTGGAGCAATTGATCGCCAGACTCTACTGACCGTGTCAACGACAAAAACTATTAGGCAGGAATCGGTGAGGCCAATTCTGACAGGCCGACTCGCCCCCTTTGGGCCGGCCATTGGCTGTCGATGCTCTTACGCGGCACAGGCTCCGAATTAGCCCGCGACCGATACTTGCGCCAGTCCGGCGTCGACGATGATGTTCTGCCCGGTGATGCCGTTCGAGTCGTCCGCGCCGAGGAACAAAGCGGCGCGCGCGACGTGCGATGGATCGAGCTTGAACTTGAGGCATTGCAGCTCGATGAATTTCTGGTCTTCCTCGGGATTGCGCCAAAGCGCCTCCTGCCGGTCGGTGCCAATGGCGCCGGGCACCAGCGCATTTACGCGGATGTTCTTTTCACCCAGTTCTCGGGCCGGCGTGCGCGAGAGTCCGGAGATGCCCGCCTTGGCGGTGGTGTAGCCGACCAGATTGGCGCGGCCACGCATCCAGGATATTGACCCCAGGTTGATGATCGAGCCGCCACCGGCCGCGGCCATGCCGGGTGCCACCTGCCTACCAACGCCTTGCTGCGCCGATGCGTCATGAATCGACAAACCAACCGCCACGATGCCGAACGCGGCGATGGCCGCAACAATTCGATTTACAATCATTTTTGCTCCTGAGTAGTGGGGCGATCATCGGCGCATCTTTGGATCGCAATAGCTCATTCTACGATCCCGGCGGCGCGCGTTTGTAACCGTTTTTGTCCGCCCCCAAGACGCGCCGCCATGTCCGCCATACCGCTGCTTCCCTTCCTGCACGACTGCATCGCCATCGTCGATCTTGAGACCACCGGCACGGCCGCCGCGAGCGACGGCATTACCGAGATCGGCATCATCCGGGTGTTGAATGGCGAAGTGATCGAGGAATGGTCGTCGCTGGTGAACCCCGAAACGACGATCCCGCCCGAGATTCAGGCGCTGACTGGCATCACGGATGCGATGGTGCGCGATGCGCCGACGTTTTCCGAATTGGCCGATGAAGTATTGGCGCGGCTCGATGGGCATCTGTTCGTCGCGCACAACGCGCGCTTCGATTACGGGTTCATCAAGAACGCGTTTCGCCGGCATGGCGTGCCGTTTACGGCAGAAGTGTTGTGTACCGTGCGGCTGTCGCGAAAACTTTATCCGCAATACACGCAGCACAATCTCGATGCGCTGATTGCGCGGCATGGGCTGGATGCCGCCCCCTCATCCCAGCCTTCTGCTTCGCTTCAAGTGTGCCCTTGTCCCAAGGGAGAAGGAGTAGACAGCGACGCTGCGCGCCGTAATGTGGTTCGCCACCGCGCGCTGGGCGACGCGCGAATGGCGTGGCAATTCATGCAGACCGCTGCGCGCGAACACTCGCTCGACGACGTGATGGCCGCCACCAAATCGCTTTTGAAGATGCCAAGTCTTCCGCCGCAGCTCGACCCCGGCGCCTTGGATGCGTTGCCCGATGGCCCCGGCGTGTATGTGTTTTATGGCGTGAACGATTTGCCGATCTACATCGGCAAGAGCGTGAACTTGCGTGACCGCGTGCGTTCGCACTTTTCATCCGATCACCGGCATTCCAACGATGTGCGTTTGTCGATGGAAATTCGCCGCATCGAGTTCGAGGAAACGGCCGGGGAGTTGGGTGCCTTGCTGCGCGAATCGCAGTTGATCAAGTCGTCCCAGCCGCTCAGAAATTTGCGGCTGAGACGCAACGCGCAGCTGGTGCTGGTCAAACTCACCAATCTGAGTGTGCCGGTGGAAATCATCAATCTCGAAGAAACCGACTTGGAAAATGTCGCCGGCCTGTACGGCCCGTTTCCCACCAAGCTGCGCGCGAGAAACATGCTCCAGCAATTGGCGACCGAAAACGGACTTTGCTGGAAAGCCGTTGGCGGCGAAGCACCCGGTGGCCCCTGTTTCGCGCGGCAACTCAAGCGCTGCGAAGGCTATTGCGTCGGCATCGAGACGCTGCAACAACACAACGCGCGCCTCGCCGACGCACTGTCGGAATTCACCTTTCCCGTGTGGCCCTACCACGGGCCGATCGCGATCCGCGAAACCCATCCCGACCACGGCTGGCAGCGCGCGCACGTGTTTCATCGCTGGCGCTATTACGGCAGCGCAAAGACGGAAATCGAAATGCATGAACTTGCCGAGATCAATCGCGATGTGGAGTTTGATGCGGATATTTTTAAGTTGTTGTTGAAGCGGTTGGCGAAGGGGGGTGAGGGGGTGTTGCGGCTGTCGGATGGCGGGAGCAAAGTCTAGCATTGGTGCGGGTTTCCAGCGGCTTTCGGTCTGTGGGGCGCGCCAGTGTTTGAGTTTGCCGTTGCAGAAGTCGGCATCCATGTTCTGCGCCGTTTGTGGCAAGCTACGTTTGCAGATAATGTTTCGTATTCTTGAGGCCACCTATGCAAATCCCTATTGAAGTCTTGGAGTCCGAAGTTCTGGCCCTTCCTGCCGCCGAAAGAACGCGACTCTTAGAGCGCGTAATTGCGAGCCTTGATACGGATCCAGAGATTCAAGAGGCTTGGGTCACGGAAGCCGTTCGTCGAGAATCGCAGGTCACGAGTGGTGCAGTGGCCCTTGTATCTGGTGAGGAAGCGATCGCACGATTGCGCGCCCACCTTCAGTGAATTACTCGCTCCACCCGGAGGCTGAAGCAGAGTTGGCATCCGCCGCCGCCTTTTACAAGCAGCAAGCGGGTTTGGTTATTGCAAAAGCATTTCTCACTGAATTTGAGAGTGTTGCAAAGTTGCTTGTGCAACATCCGGAAATTGGTGCACTGACCGCGAGCGGGATGCGCATTCATCCATTTCGGCGGTTTCCTTATTCTGTTATCTATCGCGCGACTCCAGAAGGCCCGCGAATATTCGTGGTCGGCCACCAACACCGCCGCCCGAACTATTGGCGGGGTCGTGCTTAGCGTCCACGCGCAAGAGTTTCACCTAGGAAACTATGACGTCCGATTTGTTGTTCCGTGAAAATATCCGTAGTCTGTCCCCGAATTTCAATCCGTATTACATTGAATCCGACGACCCGTGCGCACTGGCGGGATTCGATTACGCAGCGCGAGGCTACTTGCCAGCCTGAAATACTACTCAATACGCCTGGCGCGCGTGTCACGGCCACGTTGCGTTAGAACAAGCTCATTGATCTTGCCCTCCGCGTCCTTGCTGAATGCGATCTCTGCTTCGATGGCGCGGGTAAAAAACCTGCCTTCCGCTTCAGGGAAAATTTCCAGCGCACCCTGATTGGTTGCGCGCGAGAAAAATTTCCCGCTTTCGCGGTAGATGGTCAACACGAAATTCGGCGCGAGCTCGTATTTGCCAACGTATCGGTCGAACGCGTCCGTGCTCATAGCTATCACTTTCCTTTGCGCCAACGGAACCTTGCTCACGCGCGGGCTGGTGTCTTCGCCAGTTGCCTGGCGAAACACCGCTCGCATGGTTTCGCCGCCGGTGTCGGATTCGAAGCGCACGGAGACAAGGGATTCCGGATTGAAGAAATCGGTCGCGGATGCGGGTGCCAGTGCCACGCGCTGGCCGCCGGTGCGTTGCGAAAACAACTGGTTGCCGTCGCGGAATACATTGCGCGATGTTTTTTCGTCAATCTTGTAAATACCGATGTGGCGATCGAGC
>JANOKK010000043.1:0-2870 GCA_031419255.1 Betaproteobacteria bacterium | reverse complement strand
ATTTCCCGCGAACAATTTTCGGCAACTTCGAGGCGAACCGCGTCACCCAGATGGCGTTGCGGAAGCTCGCCCTGCAAGGTAATTCGCAGGTTTTTAACCTCTTCCTCATCGACAAACAAGTCCGAATTGCGCGTCACACGGAATTGATAGCAGCCGAGCACATTCATGCCGGCGAATAGTTCACCGACATGTTGATGCAACACCGAGGTCAGAAAAATGAAATTGTCGGCGCCATCGGCGATTTCCGGCGGCAGCTTGATGATGCGCGGCAACACGCGCGGCGCTTGCACGATGGCGCGATTTGAGTCGCGACCAAACGCATCGCGCCCCGATAATTCAACCGCAAAATTAAGGCTCTTGTTGAATACGCGCGGAAACGGATGCGAGGGATCCAACCCGATCGGCGTCAACACCGGCATCATTTCGCGGAAAAAATAATCCTTCACCCAGGCTTGCTGCTTTGGTGTCCAATTGGCGCGCCGCAGGAAGCGAATGCCGGCAGCCGCCATTGCCGGAAACAATTGATCGTTCAAGAGAACATATTGACGCGCCACCAGATCATGCGCTTCGACCGCCACATGAGCAAAGGTCTCAACAGGTGTAAAGCCATCGGCACCACGCGCGTTTGCACTGAGCTTCAGTTGCTCTTTCAATCCCGCTACGCGGATTTCAAAAAATTCATCGAGGTTCGATGACACGATGGTCAGGAACTTGAGCCTCTCCAGCAATGGCAGCGACGCGTCTTCGGCTTGCGCGAATACACGGCGATTGAACGCGAGCAGTTGCAGTTCGCGGTTAAGGTAGTGTCCGCGCGGCTTCGCGACCGGCGGGTTTGGAGCCGAGCGGACAGGCGAACGGATTTCAACGACGGGGGACTTCGTCGACATTTTGAGGAATGACTTGATTTTTTTGCGGGAGCGCATCGACACAATGGCCTAAGCGTATTACGTTTTCGTGACAGAGGCCACATGGATTTGGCTGTGACATACTTGGCCGAACTTTTTTTGAGAACCGAATGACCCATCCCACCCTCGCCGCCGTCGATCTCGGCTCCAACAGTTTCCACCTGCAAATTGTCCGCGTGGTCGATCATCAGCTCTATCCGGTCGATTCACTGAAGGAAACGGTGCGGCTCGGCGCGGGGGTGACGGCGGATAAAAAAATCGATGCGAAAGCCGCCGAACGCGCGTTTGCCGCATTGCGATTGTTTGCCGAACGATTGCAGGGATTGCCAAAGGACGCAGTGCGGGTGGTCGGTACCAATGCACTGCGGGTCGCCAAGAACGCGGACGCATTCATCAAAGAAGCCGAGGCGATTCTCGGCTATCCGATCGAAATTATCGCCGGCCGCGAAGAAGCGCGCCTCATTTATCTGGGTGTCGCGAGCAGCCTGTCACCGTCCCGGCATGATCGCCTGGTGGTGGATATCGGCGGCGGCTCGACCGAATTTATTATTGGTCACCACCTGAAACCAAAACTGCTCGATAGCTTGTACATGGGCTGCGTGAGTTATTCCGAACGGTTTTTTCCCGAAGGCGCGATGGACAAGCGCAGCTTTCGCGAGGCGCAACTTGCCGCCGCGAAGGAGCTCGAACTTATTTCGACGCGGTTTCGCAAAGAGGGCTGGAAAGAGTCGATCGGTTCCAGCGGCACGGCCAAGGCGCTAGGCGCGATACTTCAGGAAAATGGACATGCGCCCGCTGGAAAACTCACTGGGGAAATCACCCTCGAAGGTCTCGAGTGGTTGCGTGACAAGGTCATCAAATCCGGGGGCTTTGTCGGGCTCTCGTTGCCAGGCATGAAAGCAGATCGCGTCCCCGTGTTGTCCGGCGGGTTGGCCATCATGCTGACAATATTTGAAGTATTGGACATTAAGCAGATGTCGATTGCGGATACCGCGTTGCGCGACGGTGTGCTGAGCGATTTGCTGGGCCGCGCGCACCACAAGGATATCCGCGATGCGACGGTGGAAGCGATGGCGCGGCGTTATCACGTCGATCATGCGCAATCAGCACGAGTGCGGCAATTGGCGCTGGCATTTTTTGATGGCCTCGATGCGGCGGAAAATAATTCGAGCGACGAAGAATTCGCGTTTCAACGCCGGCAACGATTGTTGTGGGCAGCGCGACTGCATGAAATAGGCATCGACATCGCTCAGGCTAATTTTCACAAACACTCGATGTATGTCATCGCCAATGCCGATATGCCCGGATTTTCCAAACGCGAACAGGCGGTGCTCGCGTCACTGGTGCTCGCGCAACGCGGGCGGCTCGCGAAGGTCGCGGACAACTTGCCCACCCATCCATCGTTCGCGCTTAAGGTATTGTGCCTGCGTCTTGCGGTGCTGCTGTGCCGCAGCCGCCGCGACATCGATCACCGATTATTTTCACTCGCGCGCGTCAACGGCGAATTTCGCTTGTCGGTGAAGACTGATTGGCTCGCCGCGCACAGTCTCACGCAGTACGAGCTGGAACAGGAAATGGCGGAATGGAAAAATGCCGGAATGGCGCTGGAGATTGTCGCGACATCGCCGCATAGCGGAGCTTGAAGACACCGAATCCGGATTTCGACAAGCGTAAAAATTTGCTGAAAGCGCGCAAATTGCCATCGCATATTCCCTGACCACATTGTTCCATCGGGCAGAAATCCCATTCGAGAAGTCAAAACTCGGGTTTCGTCGGTTTCGATCCTTGTTTCAATGCAATGGCGTGCAAAGTGTCGTCATTGAGGAAGCATCTTGAATCGAGTCTCGATCCCATCATTCGTGCCGCAGGTGCGTTTGATGTTTCGCGGACAAGCCACGGGGGACAAACATGTTGTTGCGCCGAATCTTACTTGTCGTTGCGTTGGCAGGCGCGCTGGCGCTGGGC
>JANOKK010000042.1:0-13648 GCA_031419255.1 Betaproteobacteria bacterium | reverse complement strand
TGCGCGCCGCCGCCACCATGGCCACGCGAGAACTGCGCAAACAAATCCGCCAGATCGACGCCTTCAAAAGAGGTCTCACCATTGTTGAATTGCGTGTTGAATTCGCGACCCCAATCCTGCGAAGGCCGGAAATCTTCACCTGCCTGATGGCTGCCGAGCCGATCATAGGCGGCACGTTTTTCAGTGTCTTTGAGTGTCTGGTAGGCCTCGGATACATCCTTGAATTTTTCCTCGCCCTTTGGGTCTTTGGACACATCCGGATGATATTTGCGCGCGAGTTTTCGATACGCCTTCTTGATGGCGTCCGCGTCGGCGGCGCGCTCGATACCGAGGATCGCGTAGTAGTCTTTGTATTTCACGGTCACATCCCGACGTTGAATCGTGGGTACCTTACAAGCGACGGTTTTCGTAGTCTGTGCGGTAGGCAACGAAGAGTTGTCGAAACAATAAACACCAGCATTGGCGCGGGTTTGCAGCCAAAAATGCCTGAAACACCGCGCCAGATATAGTGTTTTCATTTTTGATAGTGGGCCATCACCGAGTCGCCACATTCGTCCATGACCGACGCGCGCTACCGCCATCTGTGTCGTGTCCCATTTGCCCCGCATGTGCGCTCTCGCACATACAATCCGCGCCAATCCCTCTACCCTGCGTTCATCTATGGACGCCCCGCCGTTGGAACTCGCCGCTATTAATCAGCCGACCGCAACCGAGCTTGCGTTGTCCGGACGATGGACGGCGCGTGGCATTGGCGCGATTCAGGAACAACTTTCGTCGGTGGCTGCCGCACCAACATCCGAAATCGTCGCCGACGGCGCGCGGATCGAGGCACTCGATACGGCCGGTGCCTGGGTGCTGCAAAAATTGTTGTTGCGATTGGGCGATGAAGGCATCGCACTGAAGGTTGAGGGCTTGCGTCCGGCGTTCGCCAAGTTGCTTGCGGTGGTGGCGGAGCAGATGGCGGCGCAGGCCAAGGACGCGCCGACCAAAGCCGATAAACCGGTCGGCGCGCTTACCCGCATCGGCCAAAGTGCGGCATCGATCCATGAACAAACCGTGGCGCTGCTCGCGTTCATCGGCGAAACGGCAATGGCTTTTGTCGGCTGTATCACGCACCCGCAGCGGATTCGCTGGCGACCAATTTTGTTCAACATTCGCACCGCCGGATTCGATGCGCTGCCGATTGTCGGGCTGCTGTCGTTTTTGCTCGGTGTGGTGGTCGCGTATCAGGGGGCGGATCAATTAAAGCAATACGGCGCGAATATTTTTGTCGTCGACTTGGTGGGGTTATCGATGTTGCGCGAATTCGCACCGCTGATCACCGCCATCATCATCGCCGGGCGCTCCGGTTCCGCCTATGCCGCGCAGATCGGCACGATGGCCGTGACCGAAGAAATTGATGCCATGCGCACGCTCGGCATCGCGCCGCTGGAGTTGCTGGTGCTGCCGAAAATCATCGCACTGGTGATCGCGATGCCGCTTCTGACGGCGTTCGCCGATGTGCTGGGCGTGATCGGCGGCATGATCATGGCGCAATCGCAGCTCGGCGTGACCTATGGCGAATTTCTGGATCGCTTCACCAATGCGGTGAGCGTGACGGCGTACATGGTCGGCATTGGCAAAGCGCCGGTGTTTGCCGCCATCATTGTCATCGTCGGTTGCTTTCAGGGCTTTCGCACCAAAGGTGGTGCCGATAGCGTTGGCCGCCAGACCACGCGCAGTGTGGTGCAGTCGATCTTTCTGGTAATCGTGGCCGATGCGTTGTTTTCAGTTGCGTTCAGCGCGCTGGATTTGTGACGGAAATAATTCAACCCGCTGCGAAAACGCCGGACGAAAAAACCCGCGAGGTCGTCATCGAGGTCAGCGGCGTATCGACGCGCTTTGGCGATCACGTGGTGCATACCGACATAAACCTTGAGGTACGCCGCGCGGAAATATTTGCGCTCATCGGCGGCAGCGGCTCCGGCAAATCAACGCTGCTGCGCGAAATGATCTTGCTGCATCGCCCGGATGCGGGATCGATAAAGGTGCTCGACCATGATCTCAACAATCTCGGTGAGGACGACGCTCTCTTGCTGCGAAAGCGCTGGGGCGTGTTGTTCCAGCACGGCGGCTTGTTTGGCTCATTGACCGTAATGGAAAATATCGGCCTGCCACTGCGTGAGCATACCGATCTGGCCGATGGACTGATCGACGAAATCGCCGCGTGGAAGCTCGCGATGGCGGGGTTAAAGCCCGAGGCGGGTGGGCTGTATCCCTCCGAACTCAGTGGCGGCATGTTGAAGCGCGCCTCACTCGCGCGCGCGCTGGCGCTGGATCCCGAACTATTGTTTCTCGATGAACCGACGGCCGGTCTTGACCCGGTCAGTGCCGACGGCGTCGATGAATTGGTGCTGAAACTGCGCGATTTGTTCGGCCTCACCATCGTCATCATCACCCACGATCTTGATTTGCTGTGGCAGGTGGCTGATCGCGTCGCGGTACTAGGGCGAGGCACGGTGCAAGGCATCGGTTCGATGGCGGAACTGAAAGAAATCGACAACCCGGATATTCGCCAATTCTTTGACGGCCCACGCGGCAGAACCGCCCTGACACAAATGGCTCAGCAAAAAGGCGTGGTGGGCCGCGCGGTCGCGGCATGAAAAACATGAGGTCATCATCGAAACCAAAGTGAACTATGCACTGGTCGGCGGGTTTGTCCTCGTCATCGGTGCCGCGCTGATCGCCATCGTGCTGTGGCTCGCCTCGGGCGGCGCGTTCCAGAAAAAATACGATTTTTTTCTCGCGGTCATGGGGGAATCGGTGTCGGGCCTCAATCTGAATGCGCCCGTCAAATACAACGGCGTTGAAGTCGGAAAAGTGCGCAGCATCCGGCTCGATCCGGCCAACCCGGAATTGGTGCAACTGATTTTTGCCATCGAACGCGGCACGCCGGTCAAGGTGGATACCTTTGCGGTCCTGAAAACTCAGGGATTGACGGGGATCGCTTATGTCGAGCTCGGCGGTGGCGCGCGCGATGCCGCGCCGCTGGTTGCCACGGTTGAAGGGCAACTTCCGCAAATCGCCACCAAGCCATCGCTCAGCGCGCGATTGGAAAACGTGCTGTCCACGGCATTGGAGAAACTGGATCGCATGTCGAGTAGCATCGAGGCATTGTTAAGCAAGGAGAATCAGGCGGCATTCACCAGCACGCTGGCCGATATTGCTGCCGTGTCGCGCACTATCGCCGGGAACAAGGATGCCATTGACGCAACCATCGCGAGTGCGGCGCGCACCTTCGACAACAGTGTCCGCGTGACCGCCCAATTGGGGCCAGTGATCGAGCGTGTGGGACGCGGGGCTGATGCGGTTGAAAAGCTTGGCAATGAAGCTGCGGTCGCCAGCAAGAGCGCCGGGAATACGGTCAATGCGGTGGGTGCGGATTTGCAGCGATTCACCGGCGAGACGCTGCCGGAATTGCATCGGCTGCTGGGTGAATTGAGCGTGCTTTCGGCATCGCTGCGCCGCCTGAGCGAGCAAACCGAACGCAATCCCTCAAGTGTTTTATTTGGCCGCAGCCCGGTGCCGGATGGACCGGGAGAATCAACCATGAAACCAAAATGACCATGAAAAATTTGCTGCGAATTTCCTTATTCCGCTGCGCGTGGATCGGCATGATTCTGACGTTCACCGCCGGTTGCGCGTCGCTGCTGCCGAAGCCGCCGGTACAGCCAACTTTCTATTCGCTCGATCGCGTCGCACTCGATATGTCGGCCACGTCGCCTGCCGCCAACGCGGTTGCGTCTCCGCTTGAGACCGCGCCGACGCTGGTCATCAACCCGCCGCGCGCGGCAGCGGGATTTGACAGCCAGCGCATCATTTACACGCGCGAATCGCATCAGCTTGAATATTTTGCGCACAGCGAATGGATCGATACGCCCGCGCGCATGCTGGCCCCGCTGATCGTCGCGGCGCTATCGAACGCGGGCACGTTCCGTGCAGTGGTGCCTACACCCAGCCTCGCCGCCGGCGACATCAAGCTCGATACTGAAATCGTTCGGCTGCAACAGGTGTTCGGTGGACAAACCAGTCGCGTGCAATTTACCCTGCGCGCGTATCTGGTCGATAGCGTCACCCGCCGCGTGCTGGCGTGGCGTGAATTCGATGAAATCGTTGCCGCCACCAGCGAAGACCCGCGCGGCGGCGTGGAGGCCGCCAATCGCGCGGTGCAGATTGTAATGCGGGCATTGGCGGGCTTGTGCAAGGAGGCAGCGGGAACCTGGCAAGCGCTTGCGGCCGAGCGCCCGGTGCGAAAACCATGAGTCAATCCAGATCGCTATTTTTTCCGTTCGACCTGAGCCTTTCGAAGGACTTGGCCAGACCCGAACGGCACTTACTAAAGGCAACTGTAGCCCGGAAGAAGCGTAGCGGATTCCGGGACATTGGCGCAAATTGCGAAAGCGGCCCCGGAATACGCTGCGCTTCTTCCGGGCTACCGGTCAAGTCCGGCGTTGGTTTTCGGCTAAAGTATGTGCCATTGTGGCCAGACCCTCCTTAGCCGTGTGACGCCGATATCGCAACGCCGTTGGCGCGACCTTGCCCGTGCACCCCTGGTCATCGGCCTGTTTGGCCTCATCGCCGCGAGCGGCGTGTTCGTTGCGATTGCCGAGGATGTCGCGACCGCTGATTCGCTGACGCAGCTTGACCTCGCGGTGGTGCAGTGGTTTCACGCGCGCACTTATCCGGCGATGACGGAATGGATGCGATGGGTGAGCGATCTGCACGGCGTGATGGCGGTTTCCATCTATGTTTCGCTGCTCGCGCTGTACCTGCTTTGGAAGCGCGAGTGGACGAGGCTGGTGTTTCTGGTCTCAGTGGTACCGGGCGGCATGTTATTGAACGAAACCATGAAACATCTGTTCAAGCGTTCGCGACCGAATCTCGATCATGCGCTATTGACCCTGCCCAGTTACAGTTTTCCGAGCGGCCACGTCGCCGGCGCAACGCTGTTTTATGGGGTGCTCGCCGTCATGTTTATGGCTACCACCGATGATTGGCGACGGCGCGCGCTCATCGCCAGTGTTGCACTCATATTGGTGATGCTGGTGGCAATGAGCCGACTCTATCTGGGCGTACATTATTTGAGCGATACGCTGGCCGCTTTCACTGAGGCGTGCGCATGGCTGTCGCTGTGCCTGTTGGGCATGCAGCGCAATTGGCGGACTACTTGAAGCTATAGCGCGCGACGATTTTGTTGCGGCGAAACGTAAGGTTATCCGGCGTCATACCGGGAATGGCGGGCAAGAGATTTTTCATTGGCTTGTAGACAGCCTGACCGGCGCGATAGTCATAGCAAAGCGTGCCACTGTTTTTCGCACAGCCGTGCGGCGTTTGCAGATGGCCATCAGGTGTCGAATAGGAAGATTGCTTCGCCTGTTCCTCGACGCGCAGATGATACGAAAGTCCCGTCGTTGTCGGTAGCGCCTTTGACGCCTGTTTGAGCATCTCCGGGGTCAGCTTTATCTGCGGAACACTACGCGTCACTTCAGCAATGCCAACCGACGCCATAGAGACGATGGCAATTGCCAGCAGCCATCGGATGGTCAACAACGTCGCGCGCATGTGGTGGCTCCCCTGCCGACTTCGCGCCGCATGATCGCGGGCGAAACTGCAATGGATCCACGATAGCAAATGCGTTCACCAATGCATGTAGTCGCGGGGCAGCAATTGCGGCCCGTGTTTGATGACTATCACGTCAGAGAGCGACTACATTCAATGTGGCGTCTTGTCCGCAAGGGTGCCCCCACCCGCTGTGGTTCGCGAATATTCAAGCGCCTTATCGAGCGCTTCCATGAACAGGTCAAATTTGATCGGTTTGGTGAGATACATATAAAAGCCTGCCGCGAGCCCCTTGGAAATATCCGCGGGCATCACGTTGGCACTGAGTGCGATGGCCGGAATATGCACCGTCGATGGCAGGGTGCTGAGGATTTTCATCGCCTCGACCCCATTCATGCCTGGCAGATTGATGTCCATCAAAATGATGTCGGGCTGATTCACCCTTGCCGACTCGATTCCGGAAGCACCGTCGGGCGCCGAGAGCAAGCGCAGATCCGGACGGCGCGCAATCAGTTGTTTGACCAGCTCCAGATTGGCCGGATTGTCTTCGATGTAAAGCAGGGTGCGCAGCGGCGTTCCATTCGCCGCCAAGGGCGGCACGATGGCCGGGTTTTCCATTGGCAGGGCCAGATTGATTGCGCTGGTGGTTTCCAATTCGATCCAAAACGTGCTGCCGTTTCCAACGACGCTATTCGCGCCAATGTTGCCGCCCATCATTTCGATCAATTGCCTGGCAATCACCAAGCCGATACCGACCCCCGCTTCGGTGCCTGCTTCCTGCCCTTGATCATTGATCGATTGAAAGAGCTGTTGCAGCCGTTCCGGCGCGAGACCCTTGCCGGTATCCCTGACGCTGACCCGAATCGTGCCGGGTGTTTTCGCATCGAGCGTGCATTCAACGTTCACCGCACCACCGGCATCATTGTGCCGGATGGCGTTAAGCAACAGGTTATCCAGTATTTGTTTCAACCGCGTGCGATCCGCGCAGACAAAGCAGGGGGTATCGAATTGCGGAAAGGTCATATGCACGCGGCGCGCGGTCGCCTGGGGGGACACCATTGCCCGGCATTCGCGCAACACATCGGCGAGCGAAACCGGTTCGACGGAAATGGTGACGCGCCCCGCCTCGATCAAGGCGAGATCGAGGATCTTGTTGGACAACTCCAACAAATACCGCCCCGCGACAAGAATTTCCGCGATGTTCTGTTCCTGCGAAGGCGCCAACGGCGGCACGCCGGTCTTCACCAATTCGGCAAAACCGAGTATGACGTTGAGCGGGGTGCGCAGTTCGTGGCTCAATTGCACCAGAAAATCGGATTTGCCGAGGCTGGCTTTTTCCAGCGCGGCGCCGTCGTTGGCCAATGCCCGTTCCGCCTGCTTGCGCACGGAATTGTTGGTGCCGATCAGCAAATAGCCGATGATGGCACCAGCTTTGTCCTTGATGCCGGTTTTGTCCTTCAAGGCCGTGATCGACACGATGGCCGGAAAACGGCTGCCGTCCTTGCGGATATAGGTTAATTCGTAGCTGTCTTCAATGCCGAGCGAGGCCTTGAAGGTCATGGCACCGAAGCCCGGTTTGATCGCGGTGGCAAATTCTTTGCTCAGCGTCGCTGCGCGCGCAATGACTTCTTCGGGATCGTGAATATCGCTCGGGCTGAGTTTGTTGACCACATCGACCGCCGCATAGCCGAGCATGTGCTCGGCACCCACATTAAACAATTGAATGATGCCCTTTTCGTCGGTGGCGATCAGCGCAAAGTTGGCGCTGTGGAGAATGGCGTGTTGCAGGGCATCTGTTTTCAGCAGTGTTTCCAGTTCTGCGCTGGCATGGCTCGATCCCGCAGCTCCGCCGTTGCGTTCATCGTCAGCAGAGGGTTGCGTTTTTATCATCACCAGCCTTTTGGGTAAAACATGGGTTGAATCGCGCCGTGCCGTGCCGCAACAGCGTTGAAACGAGGCGTCGCTCAAGGTGCCGAACTGTCTGGCGACACCAATGTCCTTTACAAGTTAGCACGCCACGCCTGTTCCCACTTGTAGGCCAAAGCCCGATTCATTTGTAGTGAGCGCCAAATAGTCCGTGCCGGCCATTTTGGTGGGCGAGTTCATGGTTGTCATGTCGCAGGGCTTGTAGGTGCTGTCCGACCCGACAAGTCGCCTTTCGCCGGTACTTCCGAGGACGCGTTCGCCTTATTCTCCTTACACCAAGTGAATCGCCTATAAGTCGGCCATAAGGGAATGGAACTTACTTAAGGCAACTGTAGCCCGGAAGAAGCGTAGCGGATTCCGGGACATTGGCGCAAAAGGCGAACGCCGCCCCGGAATACGCTGCGCTTCTTCCGGGCTACCGGTCACGTCCGGCGGTAGTTTTCGGCTTAAGTAAGTGCCATTCGGTCATAAGGGCGAGTATTGTGAGGGAGCGTGTTGTGAGGGAGAGCGTTGTGTCTAATGTTGTTGCCATTTCATCTTCAACATCGTCGTGGTGTAAAGAGGCTCGTTGCGCACGCGTTTTGATGGCGGCGTCCGCTATCTGGATCACGATGGCCGCTCTTGCAGGGTGTGCGTCGCTTCCGCAGGTCAGCGCTGACACATTGCCGGTCGCAAATAAACCGGCCACCTTAAGCGGTGCGCGCGGCCCGCTGTCGACCGCGCAGAGCAAAGCCATCCTCACCAATCTCAGCCGCCGCAGCGAAGAAACCGGTATTTTCGAGCGCCATCTGGCGCTGGAAGAAGCGGTGACCGGCAGCCCGCTGGTGGTAAGCAACCGCACCACGCTTTATCAGGATGGTGAATCGACCTATGCCGCGATGTTCAAGGCGATTGCCGCGGCGAAAGACCATATCAACATCGAGACTTACATTATTGAAGACGATGAAGTCGGCAAGAAATTTTCCGACGTACTCATCGCCAAGCAGGCGGCGGGCGTGCAGGTGTCGATGATTTATGACGGCGTCGGATCTTTGCAGACACCAAAGGCATTTTTCCAACGCCTCAATGACGGCGGTATCAAGACGCTTGAGTTCAACCCCGTCAATCCGCTGCTGGCAAAAAAGGACTGGGCGATCAACCAGCGCGATCATCGCAAGCTGTTGATCACCGACGGTGAGAGTGTGTTTCTCGGCGGCATCAATATCAGCAGCGTGTATTCCAGCGGATCCTCGGCCAAACGTCGCGCGAGCAACAAGAGCACCGACCTGACGCCGTGGCGGGACACGCACCTGCTGATCGAGGGGCCGGTGGTGGCCGAATTCCAGAAACTATTCATCGACACCTGGACCAAGCAAAAAGGCGAGGCGCTGCCGGACCGGAAATATTTTCCGCCATTGACCCAGAAGGGCAAGGAAGTGGTCCGCGCGATTGGCAGCTCGTCCGACGACGCCGGCGGCGGGCAGATGTACAACACGCTGATTTCGGCCATCAACAGCGCGGAAACATCGGTCTATATCACCAACGCCTATTTCGCACCGGACAAGCTCATCATGGACGCCCTTAAGGATGCGGCGCGGCGCGGCGTGGACGTAAAAATTATCCTGCCCGGCGAAACCGATTCGGCGCTGATTTATTACGCCGGCCATTCCTAC
Source organism: Betaproteobacteria bacterium (assembly GCA_031419255.1). Lineage (GTDB taxonomy): Bacteria > Pseudomonadota > Gammaproteobacteria > Burkholderiales > Usitatibacteraceae > UKL13-2. Next base: position 4,472 of record JANOKK010000042.1, on the reverse strand, counting down.
TACAGCGATTTGCTCCAGGCGGGCGTGAAAATTTTTGAGCGGCGGGTGTCGCTGTTGCACGCCAAGACGGCGCTGATCGACGGCGTCTGGTCAACGGTCGGGTCAACCAATCTCGATTGGCGGAGTTTTTTACACAACGACGAAGTCAATGCGGTCATTCTCGGTACCGAGTTCGGTCGGCAGATGAATGCGATGTTCGACAAGGATCTGGCGGCGTCGAACGCCATCACGCTGGCCGAATGGCGCGAACGATCGCTGGTGAGGCGTGTCAAAGAACAGGCGTCACGCATTTGGGTGTACTGGCTCTAAAAACGAAATGAAAACGTGAAAGCAAATATGGACAATTCAACGCGGGAAAATGGGAAAAGACCAATGAGCACCGCGCGTACCTCGGTCATTCCCTACGTGGTGGTGATGGTTGCCGCCGTATCACTTTGGCTGGCTACCGGATTCACGCAAGTCTTGGCCGCGCTGCCGGGCGCAAATGTCATGCCGGGTAGTGCGGCAGCGTTGTTGCGCACACGTCACCTCTCACTTCACGATCAGTTAGTAAGCAATTCTTTCAATCGCCCGCTGGCGCTCGAATCGAGTGAAGGATCGAACGCGGTCAATGGCGAAATCTTCGCGGTGGTTCCATATGCGTTCGATACGGTCGGTAAGGCGCTGGGCGCACCGCAAGGCTGGTGTGAAATTCTCATCCTGCATCTCAATACCAAGTACTGCAAGATTGTGCCGGAGGGTCAAAAGACGGCGCTACTGATGAATATCGGCAAAAAACACGACCAGCCGGTCGAAGAATCCTATCGCCTCGCGTTTAACTGGCAACGCACCGATATGCGGGCAGATTATCTGCGCGTCGCCCTGTTGGCTGACACCGGCCCGTTCAGCACCCGCGACTATCGCATCACGCTGGAAGCCATCCCGCTCGAAAACGGGGCCACGTTTTTGCATCTTTCCTATGCGTATGGATTTGGCGCCACCGGAAAATTTGCCATGCTGGCGTATTTCAATACGGTGGGTCGCAACAAGGTTGGTTTCTCGATTGTCGGCACGGAACAAGATGGCCAGCCGACGTATATCAATGGCATGCGCGGACAGTCGGAGCGCAATACCATGCGCTACTACCTCGCCATCGAATCATTTCTGGGTGCGTTGGCATTGCCGCCATCGGCCCAATTTGAAAAACGCATCGCAGAGTGGTTCACCGCCGTTGAACGTTATCCCCGGCAATTGCACGAAATGGATCGCGCCGAATACCTGACCATGAAGCGCAAGGAATATCTGCGCCAGCAGGGGGATTTGCCGGCGGTGGGTAATTGAGGCGATGGAGAAACAGGCTGCAATGCGAAATCTTGTAGCCGCGATGAAGCGTAGCGCAATCGAGGACGGTTGTTATGATTTAATATCTCGCCGGAATACGCCGCGCTGCTTCCGGGCTACGGGCTGTTCGGATCTTCGCAAATGTACCGTTCGCCCTGAGCCTGTCGAAGGGCTGGATGCACGTGGCCCTTCGACAGGCTCAGGGCGAACGGAGAAAAATGAACGGAATGGGGAAATGAAGCAAGATTTGCGCGGCAGATTGAGCCACATGTCGAGTCGCAATTCTTAATGCACCGCTATGCCGCCCGGCTATTCAAAAACCACGTGTGCATATCGCCCTTGCCTTTGACGTTGATGATGCCGCGCTGTTCCAGATTGAACGATTCGCTCAATCGTTCGCGCGTGGCATCGGTGACCTGAATGCGCCCGGCGACACCGTGGGACTCCATCCGGCTCGCAGTATTGACGACATCGCCCCACACGTCGTATAAAAATTTGCGTTTGCCGATGACGCCCGCCACCACTGCGCCGGAATCAATGCCAATGCGCACTTTCAGTTTGTAGTGGCTTTCCTCATTGAATCGCTCCATGGCATCGTTCATGTCCAGCGCCATATGCGCCGCGCGGTTGGTGTGGTCCGCCACCGCCACCGGCAATCCTGCCGCCACCATGTAGCAATCGCCGATGGTCTTGATTTTCTCAAGGCCGCGTTCGTCGGCGATGCGGTCGAAGCGTGAAAAAATATCGTTGAGCACGCCAAGCAACACTTCCACCGTCACGCCTTCTGAAAATTTGGTGAATTCGACGATGTCGGCAAATAGCACGGTGACATTGGAAAAAGTATCGGCGATGACTTCGGTAAAGCCGTCGGCCACCACTTCGGAGCGCCCTTTCAAGCGTTCGGCGATGGTCGGCGGCAACACATTGAGCAATAGTCGCTCGGATACTTTTTGCTCGGCTGCCACCTGCTCATAGAGCCGTTTCGATTCCAGATGCAGCAATCGAACCTCAAGCATGTTGTATACCCGGATCATGACCTCGGCCAGCTCGAACGGTTTGCTGACAAAGTCCTTCGCGCCGGCTTTCAATGCGCGCAGTTTGAGCTTCGGTTGGGCGGTCAGCACCGGAAGATAGCCGCCTGCCTCGATTTTCTTTAGGCCTTCCATGACCTGAAACCCGTCCATCCCGGGCATCTGCAGATCCAGCAGAATCAGGTCGTAACGATTTTTCTGGTGTAGCTTGCAAACCTCAAGCGGGTTGGTGGTGGAGGTTACGCAGGCATAGCCCGCGCCGCGCAGCAACTGCACCAGCAACTGCACATTTGACGCCTGATCATCGACAATCAGGATTCTGGCGTTGTGAATATCGTTTGAAGTCACCATGATTGTTATTTTCCTTGTTCCCGGTTTGCCCCGGAAATTTTCAGCGCCACCATTAGCGCCTCCATGAACTCTGGTACTTTGATTGGCTTGGTGAGATAGCGAAAAAATCCCGCGTCCAGACCTTTCTTGATATCGGCGGGCATTGCATTGGCACTTAGGGCCAATACGGGAATATGCGCCGTGAGGGGATCTTCGCGCAGGATCTTCAGCGCCTCGATGCCGCTGATGCCGGGCAGGTTGATATCCATCAGGATCACCTCCGGCAGTTGGCGGCGCGCCATCTCAACGCCAAGAATGCCATTCACGGCGCTCAACAGGCGCATGTCGGGGCGACGCGCGATCAGTTGCTCGACCAGTGTCAGGTTGGCCGGATTGTCTTCGACATAAAGTAGCGTGTGTACCCCAACGTCATGTCGTGGATGCACTGGCTCCAGATGCTTGGTATCGACCTCGATGCCCGCTTGCGGCGCAACGGACGAATCCAGTTCGTACCAAAACACACTTCCCGAACCGACCGTACTTTCCACACCGATCACGCCACCCATCAATTCAACCAGGCGCTTGCTCATCACCAGGCCAATGCCGGTACCTTCGACGACGCTGCTCTCTTGACCAAGGCGATTGAACGGCTGAAACAATTGCCGCAATTTTTCTTCACTTAAGCCGGCACCGGTGTCGGACACGCTGATGCGGATGCGATTGGGGCCGCTAGTCGCGCAATCGACTCAGACCGCACCGTCCGGCTGGTTGTATTTGATTGCGTTCGACAGCAGATTGATCAGCACCTGTTTCATGCGGGTGCGGTCGGCGTGGACAAAGAGCGGGCTGTCGAAGTGTGGAAAGGTCAGTTTGATGCCGCGCGCGGCACTTTGCGGTTCAATCATCGCCTGACATTCAAGCATCACGTCGGCGAGCGATACCGGCTCCACCGATAACGACAACCTGCCGGATTCGATCACGGCCAGATCGAGAATTTCGTTGATCAATTCCAGCAAATACCAACCGGCGTGAAGAATCTGGTCAATGCTTGCCTTTTGCGACGCCGTGGCCGGCGGCGAATCGGAATCCATCAATTGGGCGAAACCGAGAATGGCATTGAGCGGTGAGCGCAATTCATGGCTCATGCTGGAGAGGAAATCGGATTTGGCCAGATTGGCTTTTTCCGCGACGAATTTGGCGCTCTCCAATTCAACGTTGGTTTCCTGCAACGCCTGATCGAGCAGTTTTCGCTCGGTGATATCGCGCGCTGCCGCAATCACGCCTTGCAGCGTGCGTTCACGATCATAAAAAGTGGTGGCGTTATACGACACCACCGTTTGCTTGCCGTCGCGCGCGCGCGCGGTGAGTTCGTAATTGGTGACTTTCTTCTCGCTCAACACCAGCTTGATGCCGGCCTCGGCGCGCTCCGGGTCGGTGAAATAATTCTTGAACGGCGCACCGATCAATTCATCGCGGGTACAGCCGGTGAGCGCTTCCATTTGCTTGTTGACGTCGGTAATGATGATGCCGGAGGGATCGGTGGTCATCAGTGCGTCGATGTTGGATTCGATGAGAGAGCGCGTATAGAACTGCTGGTCGCGCAGCCGCTGATCGAGTTTTTTCTGTTCCGCTTCAACTTGTTTCCTCGCCGTATTGTCGGTGCCGATCAGCAGGTAACCGATGACGCCGCCTTGCGCATCGCGCAGTGCCGTGACCGAGACGATGGCCGGAAAACGGCTGCCGTCCTTGCGGATGTAGGTCAATTCATAAATGTCCTCGATACCGCGTGAC
>JANOKK010000041.1:0-5229 GCA_031419255.1 Betaproteobacteria bacterium | reverse complement strand
CCCCGGCGTGGAAGAGGCGATGGACAAAGAGACCGTGTGTCGCGTATTCGACATGCCGGCGGATCGCGAAGGCGATGTGGCCGTGATCGCGCGCGCCGACGTGTGCATCGGCGGATCGCAAAAGGACCATGACCTGAAGGGTCTTCAAGGGCATCGCCTGCGAACGCACGGCGGCACCTCGGAAGCGAAGGTGCCCTTCATCCTGAGCCGGCCGCTGAACGACGCGTACAAGCTGAAGACGGAGGCAACCTTGAAGAGCTACCAGATCTTCGACTTCGCGATCAACGGGACCGTTTGAATCCCGTTGCGCGAGCGCTCACTGCGCTGACGCGGACGGCCTTATTTCGCCGCCTCCGTCAACCGCCGACCGAGCGAGAGCGCGTACGGCGTGGCGCGCGCCGCGAGCACCGGGTCGGCCGAGGGCTTGATGCCGCGCGGCAGCACGAGTGGGTTGAACGTGATCTTTTCGCAGGCGCCGCCCATGCCCGCGTCCACACGGTCGATCACCAGCTTGCCGGCAGGCAGGAGCTTGCGCTCGTCGGGCCAGGCCTGGGTGGGGTCGGTCAGCAGGTCGCCTTTCTCGGCGAGCTGCAACTTGAACTCGAAGGCCACCGGCGCCGCGGCGACGCGCTTGCGCAGTTCGTCGGCCAGAAAGTCGTCGGGCAGGCTCTTCATCTGATCCTCCGTCAGGCCCAGCACGCCCTGCTCGGGCTCGAATTGCCAGCGCACGAATTGGCTCTCGCCCTTCGCATTCACCAGCTCGAAGGCGTTGGCGCTCCAGTAGTTCACCGTGCCGTAACTCGCCGGCACGGGGGCCTTGGCCAGGTAGGCCGATTGGCGCAGCGTCTCGGGGTTCGCGTCGTTGAAGGCCTTGAGCTTGGCCGGGTCAGGCTTGCCGGTGGCGGGGTCGGGCGTGCGCGCTTGCAGGAAGGGCGCGAACTGTTCGGGCCGGGCGACGAAGAACACCGGTGCCGAAATGTTGGCGTTGAGCCACTGCTCGCCGTTGGGCAGGTTGAACTGCAGCGCCAGGCCGCGCACCGAGCGGCTCTTGTCGCTGGCCTTGGCGTTGCCGCCACCGAGCGAGAACCGCGCCACCACGGGCACCTTGTCGCCACTGAACACGGACGCGCTGGAGAGCGTTCGCCCGACCGCATTGCCGGTGAAGTAGCCGCTGGCGCACAGGCCTTTCGCGCCGGAGCGGCGAAAACCCGCGTGCTTGCCGAACAAACCTTCCAGCGCGTCCACCTGTTCCTGTGGCTGCGAAGTCTGCGCGTGGCTTGGCGATACCGAAATCAGCGCACCGAGGGCAGCGGCCGTGGCGGCCAGCATCGTTTTTCTCATGAGGGTTCTCCAAGTTGGGTGGGCGCGCGGGCGCACCTGCACCACGCAGCCGCTGCCCGACGCCAATCAGTCGGCTGGCCTGCCGAAGTTCTTACGCACCCGCTGAAAACGGCGCCCCGAGGCGGCGTGCCGATAATCCGCCCACACGGGCCGCGCGGTGCGGTTTGCTCCAGGAGACTTGCGAATGAACAAGCGTGACCCGGTGGTCGAAGCGCCCCGGCGCGAAGCGATGCGCATCGCTGGCGACAAGGTGTTTTCCGAGCGCACGATCGAGATTCGCTACCCCTACACCGGCGAAATCGTCGCCACGGTGCCGCGCGCCACGGTGGCTGACGTGCGCCGCGCCTTCAAAATCGCCCACGACTACAAGCCGAAGCTGACGCGCCACGAGCGCTACAAGATATTGATGAAAGCCGGCGACATCATCGCTTCGCGCCGCGACGAGATCGCGCGCCTCATCACGTTGGAATCCGGCCTGTGCCTGAAGGACACGCTCTACGAAGTGGGCCGCGCCTCCGACGTGCTGCTGTTCGCCGCGCAGCACGCGCTCGTCGACGACGGTCAGTCGTTTTCCTGCGACCTCACGCACCACGGCAAACAGCGCCGCGTGCACACGATGCGCGAGCCGCTGCTCGGCGTGATTTCGGCGATCACGCCGTTCAACCACCCGCTCAATCAAGTGATCCACAAGGTCGCGCCGTCGGTCGCGACGAACAACCGCATGGTGCTCAAGCCCACCGAGAAGACGCCTCTGGCCGCGCTCGTGCTCGCCGACGTGCTGTATGAAGCCGGCCTGCCGCCGCCGATGCTGAGCGTGATCACCGGAGACCCGAAAGAGATTGCCGACGAGATGCTGACCAACGAACACGCCGACATGGTGACGTTCACCGGCGGTGTGGCGATCGGCAAGTACATCGCCGCGAAAGCGGTCTACAAGCGGCAAGTGTTGGAGCTGGGAGGCAACGACCCGCTGATCGTGATGGACGACGCCGATGTGATGAAGGCCGCGGAACTTGCGGCGAGCGGCTCGTACAAGAACTCCGGCCAGCGCTGCACCGCGGTGAAGCGCATCTTCGTGCACGAGGCAGTCGCCGCCGAGTTCACCGACGCGCTGCTCGCGAAGACGCGCGCCTGGACCCATGGCGACCCGCTCGACCCGAGCCTGGACATGGGCACCGTGATCGACGTGCAGGCCGCAACGCTGTTCGAGCGCCGCGTCGTTGATGCGGTGGCGCACGGCGCGCGCCTGCTGCATGGCAACCATCGTGACGGCGCGTCGTACTCGCCGACGCTCATCGACCGAGTGCGCGGCGAGATGGAAGTGGTGAAACAAGAAACCTTCGGCCCGGTCTCGCCCATCATCACGTTCAGGGACGTCGACGACGCGATCGCCCAAGTCAACTCCACCGCCTACGGCTTGAGTTCAGGCGTGTGCACGAACCGACTCGACGACATCATGCGTTTCGTCAAGCAGTTGCACGTCGGCTCGGTGAACGTGTGGGAAGTGCCCGGCTACCGATTGGAGGTTACCCCCTTCGGCGGCATCAAGGATTCCGGCACCGGTGTGAAAGAAGGCGTACAGGAATGCTGCAAAGCCTTCACCAACGTGAAAACGTATTCGTTGCCCTGGTAGGCCAACCGTGCTTGTTAAAATCACCCCGCATAACCGTGTCGCACTCGTCACGGGTGCGTCACGCGGCATCGGTGCCGCGTGTGCGACGGCGCTGATTCATGACGGCTGGCGCGTGGCGTTTTGCGGCCGAGGTCGCGCGTCGCTGGAGAAAGTGATCGCCGGCGCGGGCGACCCGTTTGCCGACATCTCAAGCCGCGCACATGCGGTGGTGGCCGATGTCACCGATCCGTCGGCGATCGACGCGATGTTTGCGGAGGTCGTGTCGAAATTTGGCCGTGTTGATTTATTGTTCAATAACGCCGGTATTTTTCCCAAACACCAGGCCATCGACGCCATCGCACTTGAGGATTGGCGGATCGCGGTCGACACCAATCTCACCGGCATGTTTCTCTGCCTGCAACACGCGTTCCGGCAAATGAAACATCAGATACCGCGCGGCGGACGCATCATCAACAACGGCTCGCTCGCGGCGTATGCGCCACGCCCCGAATCGATTGCCTATTCCGCGACCAAGCATGGCGTGCTGGGCCTTACCCGCGCCGCCTCGCTCGATGGGCGCGCACACGATATTTCGGTCGGGCAAATCGACATCGGCAACGCCGCAACCGACATGACCGCGCACACCGAACAAGGTGCCATGCAAGCCGATGGCAGTCTGAAGCCCGAAAGCCGACTCGATGTCGCGCACGTCGCGAATGCGGTGGTGGGCATGGCGAATCTGCCGCTGGAAGCCAACATCCAGTACCTCACGATATTGCCGACGACGATGCCTTTTGTGGGGCGCGGATAGCGTCTTAACGCGACGTCAAAATTCTGCCGCATCGATGAGGCCAGTAGGTTGGGTTGCCAAAGGCTACCCAACATTTCAGTGGCCCTCGTGTTGTCAGGTAGCCTTCGGCAACCTGACCTACTCTTTGCCTGCAATAAGTGGCGCTATTCATGCCGCTATGTTTAAGTCCGTCAAAGTCTAGCATTGGCGCAGTGTTTGGCGGGATTTTGGCCCGAAAGCCCCGCCAGTGCTAGACATTGATCGGCGATTCTCTAGATTTCCTTCGCTGGGTGTCGCGCCAGCGCCATGATGGCCCAGCCGCGCCGCAGCGCTTCCGCGCGCAGCTTTTCATCCGGGTCCACCGCAACCGGCGTTCCCACGCACGACAACAACGGCAAGTCGTTGATCGAGTCGCTGTAGAACGTCGCGCCGCCTAACAGGCGCTCCGGTTCGCCGCGTGCGATGAGCCAATGTTGGAGCCGCGCGACTTTGCCTTCGCGCATGTTCAGCACGCCCGCCGTCTTGCCGGTAAATCCGTCTGCCACCGCCTCCACTTCCGTGGCGATAAGGTGATCGATCGCGAATTCAATGGCCGTCAATTCGGTTATGAAACGGTTTGTCGCGGTGGTCATCACGAGCGTGTCTCCGGCGGCGCGGTGCGACTCGACCAATGCCCGCGCGGCCGAGGGAATGCGCGGCCGGATGATCGCGGTGTGAAAGTCCTGACGCAGCGCCTCACCCGCGGCGCGCGTCATGTGGGTCAGGGTCGAAACATACAGGGCGCAGAATTCCTGCGCTGTCGCGAGCCCCGTGCGATAGCGCCGATCCATGTCGGCGTTCGCGGCGGCGAAAGTCGCGTCGAGTATGCCCCGCGCCAGCAGGAATTCGACCCACAACACATCGCTGTCCCCTGTGAGCAGCGTGTTGTCGAGATCAAACAGCGCGAGCCTCGTCGCGCGACTCATGGATTGCGCAAATGCCAGGCCTTGGGACGCGTGAAAGCCTGAATACCGTAGGTCGAAAGCGTGAGTCCGACCCCTGAATCGCCGCGACCGGACCAGGGTAATCGCGGGCTGACGCGGTCGCAGCAATTCCAGTAAACAGAGCCCGCGTTGACGCGTGCTAGCAAGGCCTCCGCGGCCACCCCATCGTGCGTGAATACGCCTGCCGTCAGGCCGTAGCGCGTGTCGTTCATGAGCGCAATTGCTTCGTCGTCGCCGGCGACACATTGGATGCCGATGACGGGTCCAAAGCTTTCTTCACGCATCAGTTCCATTTCGTGATTGGTGTCGGCAATAACAGTTGGCTCGAACCAGTTGCCGGCCTGTTTGATGCGGTGGCCGCCGACCAGTAGCCGTGCACCTTTGCCAAGCGCATCGGCCACCTGCGCGTCGAGCACGTCAAGCTGCGGCGCGCGGGTGATAGCGCCGATGTAGGTCGTTTCATCCATCGGGTCGCCAATCTTGAATCCTCGCACCGTCTCCAC
>JANOKK010000040.1:0-6723 GCA_031419255.1 Betaproteobacteria bacterium | reverse complement strand
GTCATCCTGAGCGTAGCGAAGGATCTCGCTAATGCGACGAGAACCTTCGCTACGATATGTATGACACTTCAAGTTGATGCGAGCCGCGACTACGCCTCCACAAACGCAAACAACACCGCATCGGCCGGCACCAAATCATTTTCCTTGAACGCCACCCGATCCACTACGCCATCTTTCGGGCTGACAATCGTGTGCTCCATTTTCATCGCTTCCATGATGATGAGCGGTTGACCTTTCTTCACCGTGTCACCGGCGCTGGCCATCACTTTCACCACGCGGCCCGGCATCATCGCGGTCAATCGGCCGGCGGCACCACTATCTTCCTGCTCGAAATGGAACGGGTCGAATATCGTCAACGCATGACGGCCCGATGGTGTGATCACGGTTAATGCGTCGCCCGCGCGCAGCACGCGCGTGGCTGATTTTGCGTTGCCTACATTGACCTTGAGCGTGCCGTCATCGCGCAACAGCCACGCGAATTCGTGGCGCTCGCCGCCGCGACGAAAGTAGCGCACGCCGCCGTCGAGATCGACATGGCATTCGATCGGCGCTTCGACACCATCGGATTTGAATTCGAACAATCGTCCGGCAAATCCATTGACCCGCCAGCCGCTGTTCTGCGACCACGGATCGGCACCGATGTGCGCGGCCTCGTCCTGCAAAATGCGCGCGCATGCTGCCGCCAACGCGAGGTCATCCAACACCGGTTTCGCCATCAATGCGTCGCGGTGCTTGCCGATGAAGCCGGTATCGGTGTCGCCCGCCAGAAACGCGGGATGCTTCACCAATTGCGCGAGGAACTCAAGATTGGTTTTCACGCCCAGCACATCGGTCTCAGCCAAGGCGCCCTGCAAACGCCGCGCGGCTTCCGGGCGATCAATGCCCCAGGCAATCAGCTTCGCGATCATCGGGTCGTAGTAGACGCTGATGGTGTCGCCGGTAACGACACCCGTGTCGAGACGCACATCGCCCTCGATGTCGATAGTGGGGGTGGCAAAAAGTTGCATCGTGCCGGTCTCAGGCAGGAAATCGTTGGCCGGGTCTTCGGCGCAGATGCGCACTTCGATCGCGTGGCCGGTGGTCTCGATTTCATCTTGCGGCAAGGGCAATGTCTCACCGGCGGCCACCAGCAATTGCCATTCCACCAAATCCTCGCCGGTGATCATTTCCGTGATCGGGTGCTCAACTTGCAAGCGCGTATTCATTTCCATAAAGAAAAATTGCCGGTCTTCGCCGACGATGAATTCGATCGTGCCTGCGCCCCGATAAGCGATGGCCTTGGCCGCCGCGACCGCCGCCGCGCCCATTTTTACGCGCATGCCGTCGGGCTTGGCGTCGATGAAAGGCGAAGGCGTTTCTTCCAGCACTTTTTGGTGTCGCCGCTGAATCGAACATTCGCGCTCGAACAAATGCACAACGTTGCCGTGCGTATCACCGAATACCTGAAACTCGATGTGATGCGGCCCCAGCACATAACGCTCGATCAATACAGCGTCATCGCCAAATGCATTCTTCGATTCGCGTTTCGCGGCCTCGAGTTGCGCCATGAAATCTTCGGCCTTTTCCACGAGGCGCATGCCCTTGCCGCCACCGCCCGCGACCGCTTTGATCAATTGCGGGAACCCGACTTTTTGCGATTGCATGGCAAGGTAGGCTGGCGACTGATTGTCGCCGTGATAGCCGGGTACCACCGGCACACCAGCCGCTTCCATCAACGCTTTGGCGGCACTCTTTGATCCCATTTTTTTAATCGCGGATGGCGTTGGCCCGATAAATGCAATGCCCACGGCTTCACACGCGGTCGCAAAAGCTTCGTTCTCGGACAAGAATCCGTAACCCGGGTGAATCGCTTGCGCGCCGGATTTTCTCGCGATCTCAACGATCACATCGCCCTTGAGGTACGAATCCACCGGTCGCGGGCCGCCGATCAGATACGCTTCATCGGCCTGATTCACATGCTGCGCGAATTGATCGGCCTCGGAATAAACCGCGACGCTACGGATGCCCATGCGTTTGCAGGTGCGGATCACCCGACAGGCGATTTCGCCGCGATTGGCGATGAGGATTTTATTGAACATTGTTTTTGGCCACGGATTACACGGATAAAGGCGGATTTGAAGTACCAAGGACTCTGCGTTTTACTTCTGCCTTGGATCCAAAGTTGAGCAGCAGACCAACGGAAAAACCTGTTGCCTTCAAGTAATTGATCAACTGCGTATCGTGAGCTGGAAGTAGCGTTGCGACAGCCTTGAGTTCCAAGATCACAGAGCCTCCTACAAGGAAGTCGGCACGAAATTCACCAACATTTTCACCTCTGAATTTAACTGACAGCGGGATTTCTCGCGAATAGGCAATTCCTTTGTTGCGAAGCGCAATGCCCAACGCGTTCTGATAAACCGACTCAAGATAGCCCGTACCCAGTTCGTTGTACACCTCATAGAAGCATCCAATAATTTTTTCGGTTGTTTCCTGTAGTTGCGTGTATCAGATTTGATCCGTGAAATCCGTGGCTAGTCTTTTTTGTCTTCAACAACCCACTTCGCTTTGCGCTTTTCAAGAAATGCGCGCACGCCTTCTTTGCCTTCGTCGCTTGCGCGTACGCGGGCAATGCGCTCGGCAGTGTCGTCAATCAATTCGCGATTTACAGGGTGATTGGCGACGGCGGCGATGAGGCGCTTGCCTTCAGTGATCGCGTTTGGGCTGCACGCGAGCAATGCGGTGACGAGATCATTGATTTTTTCGTCCATCGCGTCGTCGTCGACGGCTAACTCGTGCAGCAACCCCAGTCGGAACGCCTCGGCGGCATCGAATTTCTCCGCGGTTAAAAAATATCGATGCGCGGCACGCTCGCCGATAGCCGCGATGACATAAGGCGAAATGACCGCAGGAATCAGACCGAGTTTCGCTTCCGACAGCGCAAACGCCACGGTCTGCGTGCCGACCGCCATATCGCAACACGCGACCAACCCCATGCCGCCACCCAACGCCGCCCCCTGCACGCGCGCGATGGTTGGCTTGGAAAGACCGTGCAACGTGGACATCAACAAAGCAAGCGCTTTCGCGTCGCGCAGGTTTTCTTCCGGCGAATACGCCGCCATGCGTTTCATCCAATTCAAGTCCGCGCCGGCGGAGAATGACTTCCCGGCAGCGGAGAGAATCACCACGCGCACTGCCGGGTTCACGTCCAGGGTTTGAAACGCAGAGGTCAATTCGGCAATAAACGCATCGTCAAACGCGTTGTGCTTCTCCGGATTGTTGAGCGTGACAATGCCGAGCGGGCCGTCGATTTCGATAATAATTTTGCTCATTGCAACATTTCCATCACATCCTGAACACGCCATAGTCGGTCTTCTCGATCGGCGCGTTCATCGCCGCCGAGAGCCCAAGTCCTAACACCATGCGCGTATCTTTCGGGTCGATCACGCCGTCATCCCATAGCCGCGCGGTGGCGTAGTAGGGATTGCCCTGATCTTCATATTGTTTGCGGATCGGTGACTTGAACGCCTCTTCCTCTGCAGCACTCCACGTACCGCCTTTCAATTCGATGCCGTCTCGCTTGACCGTTGCCAGCACCGACGCCGCCTGCTCGCCACCCATCACCGAAATGCGCGCGTTGGGCCACATCCACAAAAAGCGCGGATTGAACGCGCGGCCGCACATGCCGTAGTTGCCCGCACCGAAACTGCCGCCAATGACCACGGTGAATTTCGGTACTTTCGCGCAGGAGACGGCGGTGACCATTTTGGCACCGTCCTTCGCGATGCCGCCGGTTTCATATTTCTTGCCGACCATGAAGCCGGTGATATTTTGCAAAAAAATCAGTGGAATGCCGCGTTGGTTGCAGAGCTCGATAAAGTGCGCGCCTTTCAAGGCGGATTCGGAAAACAAGATGCCGTTATTGGCAATGATGCCAACGGGAAATCCCCAAATGTGAGCGAAACCGGTGACGAGTGTTGCGCCATACAAGGCCTTGAATTCGTGAAAATCCGAATCGTCGACGATGCGCGCGATGACTTCGCGGATATCGTAGGGCTGACGCGTGTCTTTCGGAATCACGCCGTAGAGTTCTTCGGCGGCATAGCGTGGTTCGATCACGGCTTGTGTCGTCACCGGAATATTTTTTTTCCGGTTCAAGTGCCGCACAATTTCGCGCGCAATGCCCAGCGCGTGTTTGTCGTTCTCGGCAAGATGATCCGTGACACCCGAAGTACGCGAATGCACGTCGCCGCCGCCGAGTTCTTCCGCAGTGACCACTTCGCCGGTGGCGGCTTTCACCAGCGGCGGGCCGCCCAGAAAAATCGTCCCCTGATTTTTCACGATGATCGATTCATCGCACATTGCCGGAACGTACGCGCCGCCGGCCGTGCAGGAGCCCATCACACACGCGACTTGCGGAATGCCCTTTGCGCTCAGGTTGGCCTGATTGTAAAAGATGCGGCCGAAGTGTTCTCTATCGGGAAAGACTTCGTCCTGCAACGGCAAAAACGCGCCGCCGGAATCGACCAGATAAACGCAGGGCAAATTGTTCTGCAACGCGATTTCCTGCGCACGCAGGTGTTTCTTCACTGTCATCGGATAGTAGGTGCCACCTTTGACCGTCGCATCATTGGCGACGATCACGCACTCGGTGCCTTCGATGCGGCCGATGCCGGTGATGACGCCGGCGGCGGGCGCGTCATGACCGTCTTTGCCGTACATGCCCCAGGCGGCGAGCGGGGAGAATTCGAGAAATGGTGAACCCGCGTCGAGCAAGGCTTTCACGCGGTCGCGCGGCAATAGTTTTCCGCGCGCGGCGTGCTTGGCGTTGGCCTCCTTGCCGCCGCCTTCGGAAACTCGAGCGGTGTGCGAATGCAATTCCGCGACGACCGCATGCATCTGTTCGGCGTTGGCGGTGAAGATAGGGGAAGTGGTGTCGACTCTAGACTTTAAAGTAGGCATTGGCAGTTGTGCACGCTGTATTGGAAAGACCTGTAGGTCGGGTTGCCGAAGGCTACCCGACGCCATCACTCATTCAAATTCTATATTTTCAACTGTTTTCGGTTCGAAGCCACTTCCCCAATCCTCATGATAGCCGCCGGGTTCCAAATGAGTTGAGAAAGAGGAAAAACGAAAATCAATGGGTCGCTGCACATATCCATGCTTTACGGGATTGTAATGAATGTAGTCCAAATGGCGGTTTAGATCCGCGTGATCCCGTATGACGTGATCCCAAAATCTGGTCTGCCAGCAACTCGCAAAAGTCGACCTGGTGTGAGTTATGCGAAAGCGCCGCGTAAAGCGAAGTTTGACAGATTGCATCACGCCGGAAATATCCTTCAATCCTGGCTTGATCAGCCAATGAAAATGATCGTCGAGGATCACATAAGCCACCATCGTGAATTCGGTTTCGCTCTTCACTTCCCGCATGACAGCGAGCAAAAGTTCTTTGCTCAATGGCGATTGGAGAAACGGGGTGCGCTCGTGACAGACGGCAGTGACAAAAACTGGGGCACCATTGTTTGGGTAACGACGAATATTGCTCACGGCGTCAAGTTTGTTGGATTGTCAGGTAGCCTGCGGCAACCTGACCTGCCGTCAGGCTACAAGATTCCGCGCAATCAACATCCGCTGAATCTCGCTCGTTCCCTCGTAAATCTGCGTGATGCGCGCATCGCGATAGTATCGCTCAACCGGGTAGTCTTCGAGATATCCATAGCCGCCGTGAATCTGGATCGCTTTCGAGCTGACCCACTCGGCCAATTCCGACGCATATAATTTCGCTTGCGAGGCTTCGCTCAAACACGGAACGCCCTCGGTGCGCATGCGTGCCGCGTGGTGAATCATTAGCCTGGCGGCATTGATGCGCGTATGCATGTCGGCGAGCATATTGGCGATGGATTGGTGCTCAACAATTTTCTTGCCGAACTGGGTGCGATCATTCGCGTAGGCGAGGGCGGCCTCGAACGCGGCGCGGGCAATGCCGAGCGCTTGCGCCGCGATGCCGATGCGGCCACCTTCAAGGTTTGATAGCGCGATGGCGAGGCCCTTGCCGCGCGGGCCGAGCAAATGATCTTCGGGAATCGCGCAATTTTCAAACAGGATCGCGCAAGTGTCGGAGGCTCGGATGCCGAGCTTGTGCTCCGGGCGTTGAGCGTTGAAGCCTTTGGTGTTGGTCGGTACGATGAATGCGGACAATCCCTTCTTGCCCAATTCCGGATCGGTGACGGCAAAGACGATGGCAACATGTGCGCGTTTGCCATTGGTGATGAATTGCTTGGCACCATTCAGCACCCATTTGCCGTCGATCAGTTTGGCGGTGGTCTTGAGATTGTTGGCTTCCGATCCCGCTTGCGGTTCGGTCAAACAAAAGCAGCCGATTTTTTTGCCCATCGCGAGATCGCGCAAGTACATTTCCTTTTGCGCGGTCGTGCCCCACGCGAGAATCGGACCGCAGCCTACCGAGTTATGGACGCTCATCAATGTGGACGTGGACGCGTCGCCGGCAGCGATTTCCTCGATTGCACAGGCATATGCGGTGTAATCGGAAAAGCTGCCGCCCCATTCTTCCGGCACCACCATCCCAAGCAAGCCGAGTTCGCCCATTTGCGCGACCACGGCATCGGGAATCCACTTGTCCTTTTCCCAGTGTGCGGCGTTGGGGGCGAGTTGTTCGCGTGCAAAATCGCGCGCCATGTCGCGGATCATGCGCTGTTCGTCGGTCAGGAAATCGTGGCTTGCTTTCAT